>CAXTFP010000581.1:0-2410 GCA_964243135.1 uncultured Lichenihabitans sp. | reverse complement strand
CAGAGCAACCAGCGCTTCGAGATGGCCGGGGACGCGCGACCCCGCGACGCCGAAGCGGAAGCCTCCAAGGTAGAGGTCGGGACGCTCGGGGTCGTTCGGGACGTCAAGGGGGCTCGGGAACTCCTCGGCCGCGTCCTCGCAGGGGTAGAGGCCGCGGTGGACGAAGGTGACCTCCAGGGACTGCGGGATCGCCTGCTCGCCGGCGAAGACGCGGCCGCCGAAGTTGTTGCCGTGGACGTGGACGACGTCGAAGTGCCGGCGCAGGCGCGACAGCGCCCGCACCATGAGCCGATAGTGCCGGTCGTCCTCGACCTGACCCACGGCGTGAAACTCGCACAGGATCTGCGGAAAGCGGGTCAGGGTGGCGTCGTCCGCCTCGGCGAAGAGATCCCACTCGGATCCCTCGATGTCGACCTTGAGCAGGGTCGCGTGCGGGTCCGGGGCTCCGTACGTGTCCAGCAGCGAGGCGAGGTTCTCGGCTTCGTCCGCCGCGACGGCGTCGATCCGGGTGCGGTGGAACTGGAAGCGGCGGTGGCGGCGGGGCGGGCCCACGACGGTGTGATCGAACATGTGGACCGCGATGCCGCGCTCCGCCACGGCGACGTCCCAATCGACGTTGGGACCGACGCCGAGCGAGAAGGCCGTGCGGAGACGGCCGAAGTCGTCCAGCATGACGTAGCCGCCGTCGCCTTGGCCGCCGAGCCGGACCTTGCGGTGGGCTGTCGCGCGCCTCGGCGTCAACAGGCGCCCGAGCAGAACGAGGCGCGCGTCGAGGTCGGGCGACAGGGGCCTGCGGCGCGCCTCTGCGAGCGCCCGGAAGTGGTCGAGCATCATCCCATCGTGCGCGGATCGAGCCGCCGAGACGAGCTGCCGTCCCATCGCGCGCGACAGGACGCGGTTGTACGCCTCCGCCATCCGCCCCACGTCCGCCCCCTGTCGCCGACTCGAATGGGGTGCCTATAGAGAGTCTGCGCCCCATGCGCGCGGACGAGATCCAAAAAAAATCGAGCCCTTCCGTCGCGAAGCCTCAATCCAGCTCGACCACCAGCCCCTCGTGCAGCGTCACCCGGCGGTCCATCCGGCCCGCGAGCTCCATGTTGTGAGTAGCGATGAGGGCCGCGAGGCCCGTGGCGCGGATCAGCGATGTCAGGGTGGAGAAGACGTGGTCGGCCGTGTGGGGGTCGAGGTTGCCGGTGGGCTCGTCGGCCAGGAGCAGGCCGGGCGCATTGGCGACCGCGCGGGCGATGGCGACGCGCTGCTGCTCGCCGCCCGACAGCTCCGAGGGGCGGTGCTTCTGGCGCTGGCCGAGCCCGAGGAAGGACAGGAGCTCGCCGGCGCGCTGCCCCGCCTCGCGCCGGTCGAGGCCGCCGATCATCTGCGGCAGCGCGACGTTCTCCAGCGCCGTGAACTCAGGCAGGAGGTGGTGGAACTGGTACACGAAGCCGATGGCCGTGCGGCGCAGCGCCGTGCGAGCCGGGTCGCCCATGGCCGCGGTGGGCGAGGCGCCGACGTAGACTTCGCCCGCGTCGGGCTTCTCCAGCAGCCCGGCCACGTGCAGCAGCGTCGACTTGCCGGCGCCCGAGGGCGCCACCAGCGCCACCGACTGGCCGGGCCAGAGCTGGAGGTCGACGCCGCGCAGGATGTCGAGGGTGGTCTCGCCCTGGCGGTAGCGGCGCACGACGCCGGCGAGCGTCAGGGCCGGGGCGGCGTCCATCATTCGTACCGCAGGGCTTCGACGGGGTCGAGGTTGGCGGCCCGCCAGGACGGGTAGACGGTGGCGAGCAGCGACAATGCCAGCGCCATGCCGGTCACGGCCAGCACGTCACCGGGCTCGATGACGGACGGCAGGTGGGACAGGAAGTAGAGCTCCGAGGGGAACAGGTCGGCGTGCAGGAGGCCGTTGAGGAAGCCCCGGATCCGCTCGACGTTGCTCGCCACCAGCACCCCGAGCAGCAGGCCCGCCAGGGTGCCGCAGACCCCGATCGACGCCCCGGCGATGAGGAAGATCCGCAGGATCGAGCCGCGCGACGCCCCCATGGTACGCAGGATGGCGATGTCCGAGCTCTTGTCCTTCACCAGCATGATGAGCCCCGAGATGATGTTCAGCGCCGCCACCAGCACGATCAGCGTGAGGATGATGAACATCACGTTGCGCTCGACGTTCAGCGCGTCGAAGAAGGTCTTGTTGCGCTGGCGCCAGTCGGTCATCACAGCCGGGCGGTCGATGGCGTGGTCGAGCTGCAGGCGCACCGCGTCCATGTGGTCGGGGTCGTCGACGAAGACCTCGACGACGGAAGCTTCCCCGTCCTTGCTGAAATAGGCCTGGGCCTCCCTGATCGGCATATACACGAAGGAGGAGTCGAACTCCGACATGCCGATCTGGAAGATCGCCGCGACGGGGTAGCTCTTG
>CAXTFP010000580.1:0-2419 GCA_964243135.1 uncultured Lichenihabitans sp. | reverse complement strand
CCCACTGGCCCTTGGCCACTTCGGCGTTGATGCCCTCGTGGTTGATGCCGGCGTCGAGGCACAGGTCGAGGTGCTTCTCGACGATCTCGCGGGCGACGCTGCCCACGTTGGAATAGCCCACGCCCGTGTAGTAGGGCCCCTGGGGCGCCGGGTAGCCGGAGGCCGGGAAGCCGAGCGGGCGGCCGTCCTTGTAGAAGAAGTATTCCTGCTCGAAGCCGAACCACGCGCCCTCGTCGTCCAGGATGGTGGCGCGCTTGTTGGACGGGTGCGGGGTCTTCCCGTCCGGCATCATCACCTCGCACATCACGAGGATGCCGTTCTTGCGGGTGCTGTCGGGGAAGTGGCGCACGGGCTTCAGCATGCAGTCGGAGCTGCCGCCCTCGGCCTGCATCGTGGAGCTGCCGTCGAAGCCCCACATCGGGAGCTGTTCGAGGGACGGGAAGCCGTCGAAATCCTTGAGCTGCGTCTTGCCGCGGAGGTTCGGGACCGGCGTGTACCCGTCGAGCCACAGGTATTCCAGCTTGTATTTCGTCATTCGCGTTCCTCTCATCGATGCGACGCGGCGGGGCCTCAGGCGAGCCGCATGGCGCGTAGCCTCTTCTGGGCGGGAGCGAATAAGCATCTCCTATGCCACGGGCGCGCGGGGCGGAGCCCCAGTGGCGTATGGCTGGCGCGTGCCGCCCCGGCCGGAGCGGGACAGCGAAGCCGCGTCCATCAATTGCACAATAATTGTGCAATCCGCCCATCAATCGCCGAAGATCGACCATCCCATGCGCTTGGCCAGCCGCTCCAGGGCGATGCGGCCGAGGTGGGAGTTGCCCGCCGCGTCGAGGCCCGGCGCCCAGACGGCGATCGACGCCCGGCCGGGCGCCACCGCCAGGATGCCGCCGCCCACGCCGCTCTTGCCCGGCAGGCCGACCCGGTAGGCGAACTCGCCCGAGCCGTCGTAGTGGCCGCAGGTCAGCATCAGGGCGTTGATGCGCCGGGCGCGCTCGGCCGGCACCACCGACAGGCCGGTGGCGGGGTTGCGGCCCGAATGGGCGAGGTAGCGCCCCGCCGCGGCGAGCTGCCGGCAGGTCATGGCGATGGCGCAGTGGTGGAAATAGACGCCGAGCGTGAAGTCGACGGGGCTCTCGATCACCCCGAAGGATTTCATGTAGTTGGCGAGCGCGGTGTTGCGGAAGCCGGTGCGCTTCTCCGAGGCCGCCACGGCGCCGTCGATGGTGATCGCGGGGTCCTGCGCCAGGAACTGCATGAAGCGCAGGATCTCGCCCAGCGATTCGCGCGGCTGGTAGCCCGACACGATGACGTCCGTCACCGCGATCGCGCCCGCGTTGATGAAGGGGTTGCGCGGCACGCCGCGCTCGCGCTCCAACTGCACGATGGAGTTGAACGGGTTGCCCGAGGGCTCGCGCCCGACCCGCTGCCACAGCCGGTCGCCGATCATGCCGAGCGCCAGCGTCAAGGTGAAGACCTTGGAGATGCTTTGGATCGAGAAGGGCACGTCGGCGTCGCCCCCGACCGCCACCCGGCCCTCGCCGTCGATCACCGCGATGCCGAACTGGTGGGGGTCGACGCGCGCCAGCTCGGGGATGTAATGGGCCACCTCGCCCCGGTCCGCCCTGCCCGCCATCTCCTCGGCGATCTCGGTGACGGCGGCGTCGAGGTCGGGCATGCTCGGAGGATCCCGGCGGGAAGCGCCTACCCCGTGCAACTCCCGTGCGAGGGGGTGGCGGGGCCGCCGTTTCGCCGGAATCGATCCGGATAAGCGGCCGGCCCGACCGAGATAAACGATGTCCGAACCCCGTACCAGGCTCTACCTCGTCACGGCGCCGCTGTCGCTGGCGGAGGACGCGGCGGAGCGCATCGCGGCGGCGCTCGACGCGGGCGACGTCGCCTGCCTGCTGCTGCGCCTCGCCCCCGCGGCCGAGCGCGACCGCAAGGAGGCCGTGACGCTGATCGCCCCCGCCGTGCAGGACCGCGGCACGGCGCTGCTGCTCGAGGACCCGCGCCTCGCGGCCCGCACGGGCGCGGACGGCGCCCACGCTTCGGGGATGGGCGAGCCCTTCGAGGCCGCGGTCGACAGCATGAAGCCCGACCGCATCGTCGGGGTCGGGGCGCTCGACACGCGCGACGACGCCATGCGGGCCGGCGAGGGCGGGGCCGACTACGTGATGTTCGGCGACGCGGGCTTCGCGGCCGAGGGACCGGAAGCCGAGGCGGTGGCCGAGGCGGTCGGCTGGTGGGCCGAAATCTTCAACGTGCCCTGCGTGGGCTTCGCCCGGGATCTCGGCGAGGTCGAGGGGCTGGCCGAGGCGGGCGCCGACTTCGTGGCGCTGGGCGACGCCGTGTGGGACGACCCGCGCGGGCCGGCTGCCGCGGTCGCCGAGGCGCAGGCCGCCCTCGCCCGCGCCGAGGC
>CAXTFP010000579.1:0-2419 GCA_964243135.1 uncultured Lichenihabitans sp. | reverse complement strand
TCCGCACCGCCTTCGCGGTCGAGCCGCGCGACGGCCAGCTCTGCGTGTTCATGCCCCCGGTCGACCGGCTGGAGGACTATCTCGAACTGCTGGCCGCGGTCGAGGGCGCGGCCGCCGACCTCGCGCTCACGGTCCATATCGAGGGCTACGGCCCGCCCTACGACCCGCGTCTCGACGTCATCAAGGTCACGCCCGACCCCGGCGTGATCGAGGTCAACGTCCAGCCCGCGACAAGCTGGGAGCATGCCGTCGCCATCACCCGCGGCCTCTACGACGACGCGCGGGCGATCCGGCTCGGCGCCGACAAGTTCCTGACCGACGGGCGGCACGTCGGCACGGGCGGCGGCAACCACGTCGTGCTCGGCGGACCCACGCCCAACGACTCGCCCTTCTTGCGCCGGCCGGACCTGCTGAAGAGCATCATCCTGTATTGGCAGCGGCATCCGTCGCTGTCGGTGCTGTTCTCGGGCCAGTATATCGGGCCGACCAGCCAGGCGCCGCGCATCGACGAGGCCCGCCACGACGGGCTCTACGAGATGGAGGTGGCGCTGGCCCAGGTGCCCGGCCCGGAGGAGGCCAACATCCGGCCCTGGATGGTCGACCGGTTGTTCCGCAACCTGCTCGTCGACGTCACGGGCAACACGCACCGGGCCGAGATCTGCATCGACAAGCTGTGGTCGCCGGACAGCGCCACGGGGCGGCTCGGCCTCGTGGAGTTCCGCGCCTTCGAGATGCCGCCGGACGCCCGCATGAGCCTCGCTCAGCAGCTCCTGGTGCGGGCGCTGATCTCCTGGTTCTGGCGCCATCCGCTCGACGGCCCGCTGGTGCGCTGGGGCACGACGCTGCACGACCGGTTCATGCTGCCCCACTTCGTCGAGGCGGACTTCGCCGAGGTGCTGCGCGACCTCGCGGGGGCCGGCTACGACTTCGATCCCGCCTGGTTCGCGGCCCAGCGCGAGTTCCGCTTCCCGCATTACGGATCGGTAGAGCGCGACGGCGTCACGCTGGAGCTGCGGCAGGCGCTGGAACCCTGGCACGTGCTGGGCGAGGAGGGCATCAGCGCGGGGGTGGCGCGCTATGTCGATTCATCGGTGGAGCGCGTGCAGGTGAAGCTGTCGGGCGCCACGCCCGGCCGCCACGCCGTGCTGTGCAACGGCCGCCCGGTGCCGCTGGCCGCGACCGGCGTCGCGGGTGGGTCGGTGGCGGGCGTGCGGTTCAAGGCGTGGCAGCCCGCGCGCTCGATGCAGCCCTTCGTGCCGGTGCAGGCCCCCCTCGCCTTCGACGTCGTCGACCGCTGGTCGCGCCGCTCGATCGGCGGCTGCGTCTACGGCGTGTCGCATCCGGGGGGCCGCAGCTACGACACGTTCCCGGTCAATGCCTACGAGGCCGAGGCTCGCCGCCGCGCCCGCTTCACCGGTCTCGGCCACACGAGCGGCACCGTGCCGATCCCAGCCGAGGAGCGCGTCGGCGAGTTCCCGCTGACCCTCGACCTGCGCCGCCCCGCCTGGGTGTAGCGTCCCTCAAACCGCCTCGCCGTAGACCTCCAGGGCGCGGCGCACGGACGGGCGGGCCTTCATGCGGTCGAAGTGGGCCGCGATGGTCGGCGGCAGCGCGACCTCGACCTGGGGCGCCCAGCGCTCGCAGTAGAACAGCGCGGCGTCGGCGATCGAGAAGGCCGGCCCGCCGGCAAAGGGCTTGCCCTCCATCCCACGGTCGAGGATGGCGAAACCGGTCTTCACCATCTCCAGCCCCTCGGCCACGGTGCTGGATTTGCCCAGGCCGGCCTTGTGCAGCAGGTCCTTCGGCTCGAACTTGGCGGGCAGGAACACCCGGCCGAAGGCCTGCCCGTGCAGGGTGCCGACCGCATAGTCCATGATCTCGATGGCCCGCACCCGGTTCTCGACGTCCGCGGGGAGGAGGTTGCTGTCCGGATGCGTCAGGGCCAGCCAGGTGGCGATGGCGCCGAACTCCGTGAGCTTCGAGCCGTCGTCGCGGATCAGCACCGGGACCTTCATCTTTGGGTTCACCGCCCTGAAGGGCTCCTTCCGGTTCTCGCCGCCCTGGACGTCGAGCTCCTCGAGGTCGAAGGGCAGGCCGAGTTCCTCCAGGAGGACGTGGATGCCGATCGCGCAGGTGTGCTTGCCCCAGTACAGCTTCATGGCGGCTCCCTCCGGCGGCGCCCGGTCGCGGGCGGCGCGAGGACGGGGAACGGGGCGAAACCGTGCCGGGTTCAGAACAGGTCGCGCAGGCCCAGGACGACGCCGTAGATGAAGCTGGCGCTGAGCACCATGCCGATGGCGCCCGCCAGCACCCCCGTCAGCACGAGCACCCCGTCGCGCTCGATCTGGCCCAGGCCGAAGAGGCAGACCGCAAGCCCGTAGGGCACCTGCCCGATGAGGGGAGCCGCGAAGAGCATGCC
>CAXTFP010000578.1:0-2429 GCA_964243135.1 uncultured Lichenihabitans sp. | reverse complement strand
ACGTCGTCGAGGGCATGCAGTTCGACCGCGGCTACCTCAGCCCCTACTTCATCACAGACGCGCAGAAGATGACCGTCGAGCTCGACGAGCCCTACATCCTCATCCACGAGAAGAAGCTGTCGTCGCTGCAGAACATGCTGCCGATCCTCGAAGCGGTGGTGCAGACCGGCAAGCCGCTGCTGATCGTGGCCGAGGACATCGACGGCGAAGCGCTGGCCACCCTTGTGGTCAACAAGCTGCGCGGCGGCCTCAAGGTCGCGGCCGTGAAGGCCCCGGGCTTCGGCGACCGCCGCAAGGCCATGCTGGAGGACGTCGCTGTGCTGACGGCCGGCCAGACCGTGTCGGAGGAGCTCGGCATCAAGCTCGAATCCGTCACGCTTCCCATGCTGGGCCGCGCCAAGCGGGTCCGCATCGACAAGGACAACACCACGATCATCGACGGCGCCGGTTCCAAGTCGGACATCGACGCCCGCGTGGCGCAGCTCAAGTCGCAGATCGAGGAGACCACCTCGGACTACGACCGCGAGAAGCTCCAGGAGCGCCTGGCCAAGCTGTCCGGCGGCGTCGCGGTGATCCGCGTCGGCGGCTCGACGGAGGTCGAGGTGAAGGAGAAGAAGGACCGCGTCGACGACGCGCTGCACGCGACCCGCGCCGCGGTCGAGGAGGGCATCGTGCCCGGCGGCGGCATCGCGCTGCTGCGCGCCCGCCTCGCGGTCGGCGACCTGAAGTCTGACATCCGCGACGTCCAGGCCGGCATCTCCATCGTGCTGCGGGCGCTCGAAGCCCCCATCCGGCAGATCTCGGCCAATGCCGGCGTGGAAGGCTCGATCGTCGTCGGCAAGGTGAGCGAGAACGCGTCGCCGACCTTCGGCTTCAACGCCCAGACCGAAGAATACGTCGACATGCTGAGCGCCGGCATCCTCGACCCCGCCAAGGTGGTCCGGGTGGCCCTGCAGGACGCGGCCTCGGTCGCCGGCCTGCTGATCACCACCGAGGCCATGGTGGCGGATCGCCCGCAGAAGGAGAGCCCCGCCATGCCGGGCGGCGGCGGGATGGGCGGCATGGGCGGCATGGACTACTGATCCGTCCCACCGCATCCGATCGATCGACGTCGCACGTCGTCCCGGGGTCGCTCCCGGGACGACGGCGCGAATTCGATCGTCATTCCATAGATCACCGATCGGCGCGCTGGCCCGCGGCACGCGACGCCATGCGGGGTTTGCCAACGTGACCGGTGCCCTATAAAGGCTCCGGTCGATCCGTCGCCGTCTTCGGGCGGGGGATTAAACCTTCGTCAACCGTGGCGAGCGAGATTGTGACGATCATCGCTCGTGTTGGAATGCGGAAACACCCTCGAAGCCGTCGGTCCGAAACAAGCGCGTCTTTCGCCCCGTTTCGGTTCGGCTTCGCCCGTAGAAGGGGTGCGGATGCGGCGACGTCGGGTGAGTGCCGGGCGGATGCGGACATCGGTCGAGACGCCGTCTCCGCGGCGCCCCGTCACCCAGCACAGCGAGGCAAGGGCCCGGTCATGACCTTCTTTTCCCGTTGCGACACGCCGCAGCGCAGCGAGTCGACCCCGCGGTCGCCCGTGCCGCGCCGGGTCCGCACGCCGGCCGAGGCGACGGGCTTCCGCGCGACGCTGGCCGGTTTCGCCGAGGACCTCGGCATCCTGTTCCGCTACGCCGCCGGCCTCGACTATTACGGCCGCGACCGCTCTCGGCCCCACCGCTGAGACCTCGGCCGCGGATGGGGCCCATCCTCGGCCTCACTCCCCCGCCCGTACCTCGACGGTGCCGTTGCCGGTCCGGCCGAAGCGTTCGGGCCGGTACATGTCCTCGATCACGGCCGGCGGGTGCACGAAGCGCCCCGGCGTCACGGCCCGCACGCTGTAGGCGACGCTGAAGGAAGCAGGCTGCTCGGGCGTCCGCTCGAAGGCCGCCGTGAAGCGGTCGTCGCGGAACTCCGTGTGGCTGGGGCCGCCGTCGCCGTCCGCCGCCCCCGGCAGGTCCGGCACGGCGCCGTCCTGGATCAGGGCCGGGTTGTCGATCTCGAAGCCCGCCGGGAGCGGGTCGGTCAGCAGCAGCCGCGCCCGCGTCGAGGTGGCTTCCGTCACCTTCAGCAGCACCGCCAGCCGCTCGTTCTGCTTGACGCGCGACGGGTCGGCCTCCCGCCCGTCGAGATGGAAATAGTGCCGCTCGATCGCGTAGCCCTGCGACGCGGCCGGCTCGGGCGCCGGGAGCTGGCCCGAGGTCGTCACCACGACGTCGACGCTCGCGCGGCCGGCGTTGGCCACCACCACGGCGCCCTCGTCGAGCCGCGCCGCCGACAGGGCGCGGTAGAACGGCCCCGCGTGCCGCACGCCGTCGACGTCGAGCGCCAGGCTCGCGGCCTGCCGCTCGACCGCCTGGGCGGCCAGCACCAGCCAGGCC
>CAXTFP010000577.1:0-2432 GCA_964243135.1 uncultured Lichenihabitans sp. | reverse complement strand
CGCTTGGCCGAGACCTTGTCGCCCATCAGCCGGATCGCGGCCGCCGGCGGCCCGACGAAGGCGAGACCCGCCGCCTCGACGGCCTGGGCGAAGGCGGCGCTCTCGGACAGGAAGCCGTAGCCCGGATGGACCGCGCCGGCCCCGGCGAGCTTGGCCGCGAGGACGATCCCGTCCCCGTCGAGGTAGCTGCCGGCGGCCGATGCGGGGCCGATGCAGAGCGCCCGATCGGCCAGGGTGACGTGCCGGAGCGTGCGGTCAGCCTCGGAATGGACCGCCACCGTTCTCAGCCCGAGGTCGCGGCAAGCGCGTAGGATGCGTAGCGCGATCTCGCCGCGGTTGGCGATGAGGACCGTGTCGAACATCCTTCAGCCCGCGGGCGCGAGGGCGAAGAGCGGCGTGCCGGCCTCGACGGTCGCCCCGTCCTCGGCGAGGATCCGCGCCACGCGCCCGGCGCGGTCGGCCTCGACCGGGTTCAGCACCTTCATGGCCTCCAGGATGGCCAGGGTCTGCCCCTCGCGCACGGTGTCGCCCTCGGACACGAAGGGCGCCTGGCCGGGACCCGGCGCGCGGAAGAAGGTGCCGAAGATGCCGGCGCCGAGGACGTGCTCCGCGGGCTCCGAGCGGTGGGCCGGAGGGGCCGGCACGGCGGGGGCGGCCGCCTCGGGTCGGGGCGCGGGGGCGGCGGCGGCCGGGTCCTGCGCGGCGCGGGCGAGGCGCAGGCGCGCGCCGCCCTCGGCGTAATCCAGCTCGGCCAGGGAGGACCGCTCGAAGATGTCGATCAGCCTCTCGATCAGCGCGAGGTCCATCGGCGGCCCCCTCACGCCGTCGCGTCGGCGGCGGCCGGCCAGGTGTCGGACAGGCGGTAGCCGGCCGGATAGGGATCGGCGGGGTCGAGCACGTATTGGTGGGTGCCGGTGATCCAGGCGGATCCGGCGATGACCGGGACGATGGCGGGCCGGCCGGCCACCGTGGCCTCGGCGTCGATGCGGCAGTCGAACCGCGACCCGATGATGGAGCGCGCCACGAAGGCGTCGCCGACCTTCAGCACGCCCCTGGCGTGCAGTACGGCCATGCGGGCCGAGCAGCCCGTGCCGGTCGGCGACCTGTCGATCTTGCCGGGCCGGACCACGACCGCGTTGGGCGCGCCGAGCACGCCATCCTCGGACGCGAGGGGCCCCGCGAACTGGCAGAAGGAGATGTGGTCCCACGCCGTATTCTCGGGGTGGACGAAGCCGAGCTGGTCGTTCGCCGCCGCCGTGATGCGGATGCCGAGCGCGGCGAGGTCGCGGGCCTCGTCGGGCCTGATCGCGAAGCCCAGCGCCCGGGCGTCGACGATCACGAAGCGGTCGCCGCCATAGGCCGTGTCCACCGTGACCGTGCCGAGGCCGGGCACCTCCAGCGCGGCGCCGAGCTTGTCGGCGAAGGACGGCACGTTGCGGACGCTGATGCGCTCGGCCTTGCCGTCGCGGCAGGCCGCCACGACCTCGATCAGCCCGGCGGGCGGCTCCAGCACCATGCGGGTCTCGGGCTCCCGCATCGGGACGATGCCGGTGTCGAGCAGGACGGTGGCCACGCAGATGGCGTTGGAGCCCGACATCGGCGGCGTGTCGGCCGGCTCCATGATGATCCAGCCCGTCTGGGCCCGCGGGTCCTTGGGCGGCACGAGCAAGTTCACGTGGCGGAAGACGCCGCCGCGCGGCTCGTTGAGCACGAAGTTCCGCAGGGTCTCGTCCCGCGCGATGAAGCGGGACTGTTCCCACACCATGTCGCCGGGCGGCGGCAGCACGCCGCCGACGATGACGTCCCCGACCTCGCCCTCCGCGTGGCAGCTCACGACGTGGATCACCTTCGACGTCCGCATCCGTCCCGTCCTTTCGTCACGACAGTGATGGCAGGGCCGGCGAGTCCAGGCAATCCGGGTCAGCGCCGGAGCCGCGTGGCCGTCCGGGCGAGGGCCGCCAGCCAGTCCGCCTGCTCGCGCAGGAGCCGCACGGCTTCCCCGTCATCCACCTCGGCGAAGCGCAGGCGCGCGCCGACGGGAGCCTGGGCGATCCTCCACAGGTCGGCCTCGATCACGGCGGCGATCTTGGGGTAGCCCCCGCAGGTGTTGGCATCCGCGAGCTGGACGATGGGCTGGCCGTTGGACGGCACCTGGACGATGCCCGGCACGATGCCGTGGGACAGCAGCTCCAGGGGCCGCACGAGGCTCAGCGTCGGGCCGCCGAGCCGGTAGCCCATGCGGTTCGCTTCCCCACCCACGCGCCACTCCGCCTCGACCAGCGCCCGGCGCGACGCCTCGTCGAAGAGCGCGTGTTCGGCGGCCGGGATGACCCGGAGCTCCACGGGGGCGCCCTCCGGGCCGGAGGCTGCGAAGGGCGGCGGGGCGGCGCCGAAGCCGGTGCGACCGGGGCCGCGTGCCTGGGCCGGCGCGC
>CAXTFP010000576.1:0-2436 GCA_964243135.1 uncultured Lichenihabitans sp. | reverse complement strand
CGATCCTCATGGGCACGACGGGCACCCTGACGATCAACCAGCACCTCTACGCCGGCATGGGCTTCGACCCCGCGCGCGACCTCGCGCCGGTCTCCATGGCCTTCGCGACCGACCACGTCCTCATCGTGAGCCCGAACGTGCAGGCCCGCACCGCGCAGGAGTTCCTGGCCCATCTCCGCGCCAATCCCGGTCGCGTCTCCTACGGCTCGGCGGGCGCCGGCTCCTCCACGCACATGGTCGCCGAACTCTTCCGCCTCGCGGCGAACGTGGAGGTGCAGCACGTCCCCTATCGCGGCTCCGCCCCCGCCCCCCTGAGCGCCAGCTTCGCCCAGCCGGCGGGCGCCGTCTCGGGCGGCTTCGCGCGGCGCGACGTCGAGATCCTGACCATCGTCATGAACCACCCGGCGCTGCTCGACCGCTACGCCGAGGACCTGACCCACCTCGACTTCGATAGCCCCGAACTCGCGCGCCTGCGGGAAGCCATGGTGGGCCTCCTGGCCGAGCACGTGCCCGACCACGAGGCCTTCAAGGCGGCCCTGGACGCGCGCGGCGCCGGCGACCTGCGCCGCCGCGTCCAGACGCTCGCCGAGCGCACGCCGCTCTGGTCCACGGGGCCGGCGGCCGCGCTGGAGGACGCCGAACTGAGTTTGCGCCAGGCCCTGGCCTTGCACCGGAGGGCGCGGGAGTTACATAGAGACCTACAGGAAGCCCGCGACGCCCTCGCGCGTGACGGGTCCGAAGCGCGTTTGGCGGAGCTGCTCGACATCCAGGCCCGATTGACCACGCTGGAGGGAACGGAGGCGAGGGTCGAGGGTTATGGAACGCTGTCGGGCCATAAGCCCCCGGGCGACTGAAAAGGCCCGCGCCGTCCTGTGTCATGGTTAATATGGTTTTCACAGCCTTGGCCGATGGTCCTCGGCAAAGCGTGATCGGGGCCGGGGGCCGGAAATGAGCACAGGATTTCAGGCGGGCGCGCTCCCAGGCGGACCGCGCAGCCGGTCGGAGCGGACGATGGCCAAGAAGGACAACGAGAAGGTCGAAGGCGAGGGCGCCGTGGCCGAGCCCGTCGCCGACAGCCCTCTGTTGGATCTGTCCGACGCCGCCGTCAAGCGCATGATCAAGGCGGCCAAGCGCCGTGGCTTCGTGACACACGACGAGCTCAACGCCGTCCTGCCTTCCGAAGAGGTGACCTCCGACCAGATCGAGGACATCTACGCCATGCTGAGCGAGATGGGCATCAGCGTGGTCGAAAGCGAGGAGGCCGAGGAGGGCGCGGCTGCTACGGAGGAGAAGGCCGAGGAGGAGGAGGAAGCCGAGGGCGGCGAACTCGTCGAGGCCCCGCGCCAGACCGCCGTCGCCACCCGCGCCAGCGAGCCGGCCGACCGCACGGACGACCCAGTCCGCATGTACCTGCGCGAGATGGGCTCGGTGGAGCTGCTGTCGCGCGAGGGCGAGATCGCCATCGCCAAGCGGATCGAGGCCGGCCGCGAGGCGATGATCGCGGGCCTGTGCGAATCCCCGCTGACCTTCCAGGCCATCATCATCTGGCGCGACGAACTCAACGACGCCAAGGTGCTGCTGCGCGAGATCATCGACCTCGAAGCCACCTACGCGGGGCCGGACGGCAAGAACACACCCAAGATCGACATGACGGCTCCGGGCGCCCAGGAGCTGCTGGCGGCCCGCGCCGCCACGGCCCCGGCCACCGCGCCGCGCAACCCGCCGGCCGGCCTCGGCCCCGACATGCCGATCCCCGAGGAGTCCTTCGATGACGAGGACGACATGGAGAACTCCGTGTCGCTGTCCGCCATGGAGACGGAGCTGAAGCCGAAGGTGCTCGAAACCTTCGACCGCATCGCCGACGCCTACAAGAAGCTGCGCCGCCTCCAGGACCAGAACGTCGAGAACCGCCTCGGCGGGGAAACGCTGTCGCCCGCCCAGGAGCGCAAGTACAAGGACCTCAAGAAGGCCGTCGTGGCCGACGTGAAGTCCCTGTCGCTCAATCAGAACCGCATCGACGCGCTGGTGGAGCCGCCCTACGACACCAACAAGAAGCTGATCGGCTACGAGCTGAAGCTGCTGCGCCTGGCGGAAAGCTGCGGCGTGGCGCGCGAGGACTTCCTGCGCAACTACCAGAATTCGGAGCTCGATCCGAAGTGGGTGCTGCGCGTGTCCAAGCTCGGCAACCGCGGCTGGAAGGAGTTCGTCGCCCGCGAGAAGGACGGCATCCACGCGCTCCGCTCGGACATCCACAACCTGTCGACCGAGACGGGCCTGGAGATCCTGGAGTTCCGCAAGATCGTGCACATCGTCCAGAAGGGCGAGCGCGAGGCGCGGCAGGCCAAGAAGGAGATGGTGGAGGCCAACCTGCGCCTCGTCATCTCCATCGCCAAGAAGTACACGAACCGCGGGCTGCAGTTCCTGGACCTGATCCAG
>CAXTFP010000575.1:0-2457 GCA_964243135.1 uncultured Lichenihabitans sp. | reverse complement strand
ACCCAGACGTCGTGGAGCAGGACCTCCGTGGCGGGCGTCGCGGCCGACGCCATGGCCACGACGAGGACCGGCATGCCGGCGGGGTGGTCCGGGCGCTCCACGAACGGCAGGCGGGCGATGACCTTGGGGGCGTCGGGACCCGTGAGGGATCGCCACCACGCGCCCGCCGCGACCCCGCCGTCGAGCCGCACGAGGCCGAGGTCGCTTCCGGCCTCCCGCACGGCCTCGACGAGGGCGGCCGGCCCCTGGTGGGCGTGGAGCGGCACCGTGAAGCCGAAGTGGAAGCGGGCCGAGTCCCGCATGGCGCTGTCGCCCGCGGAAACGTCGGCGTGGACCGCGTAGGCGGCCTGGACGTGCGTGAAGGTCGAGATGATGATGCGCCAGATGCCCTCCACCGTGTCGAGGGGCAGGCGGCCGCGGTGGCGCTCGGCGATGCGGCGCATCATGGAGGCTTCGCGGTCGGGCCGGAAGGCCGAGCCGCCGCCGGCCCGGGCCTTGACGGCGATAAGCCGATCGATGATGGCCCCGCGTTCGATCAGGCTCTCGTGCATGGCGGCGTCGATGCGGTCGATCTCGACCCGGAGGTCGCCCAGCGTCTCGGCTCGCGCGGCGGTCTGCGGGGCGGCAGAGGACGGGGCGGCGGGCGTGCTGCTCATGGGCCGGGCCTTCGAGGAACGGGTCGCCCGCGTTGTAACCGGGCGGGCCCCCCGCGCAAGGGCGGCGCGGGTCCTGCCGACGCGGGCCGGCGACGACGGGTTGAAGGCGTGCTCAAGCTTACCGCGATTTAATGGCGCTGGCGGCCTCCGGAGGCCTCCCGGCAGGGGTCACGGCCTTGTCGGTCGCTCTCGCGGCGGCCATATTCCGGTTTGAGTTCGGCCCACCCGCGGGGCAGGCCGTCATCAGAGAGGATCTCATGTCCGACTACCGCAATCCGTCGTTCCGCTACGGTGGGACCGCGGCCCGGGCCGGCGCCGACGTCGACCAGGGGCTGCGCAGCTACATGCTGGGCGTCTACAACAACATGGTGTTGGGCCTCGCCGTCACGGGGCTGGTCGCCCTGGGCACCAACATGCTCGCGGTGACGCGCGACCCCGCCGAGGCTGCGTCTCGCTTCCACAACATGTACCTGACGAGCTTCGGCGTGGCGCTCTACGGAAGCCCGCTGCGCTACGTGGTCATGCTGGCGCCGCTCGCCTTCGTGTTCTTCTTCTCGTTTCGCATCGACCGCATGTCGGCCGCCTCGGCGCGCAACATGTTCCTGGCCTTCTCGGCCGTGATGGGCCTGTCGCTTTCGTCGATCCTGCTGGTCTACACCGGCCAGTCGGTGGCGCTGGCCTTCTTCGAGACGGCCGCGACCTTCGGCGCGCTCAGCCTCTACGGCTACACGACAAAGCGCGACCTGACGCCGATCGGCTCGTTCCTGGTGATGGGTCTCTTCGGCCTGATCATCGTCAGCTTGGTCAACATCTTCGTGGCCAGTTCGGCGCTGCAGTTCGGCATCTCGATCCTGTCGGTCGTGATCTTCGCCGGCCTGACGGCTTGGGACACGCAGCGCATCAAGGAAATGTACTTCGCCGACGACGGCTACGAGGTCGCCACCAAGAAGGCAGTCAACGGCGCCCTGATGCTTTACCTCGACTTCATCAACATCTTCACGGCGCTGATCCAGTTGACGGGCAACCGCAACAATTGATCTCCGTCCACAGCGGACAGGGAGGCCCCGGAGCGATCCGGGGCCTTTTTTTATGCGCGAAGGTCGGGCTTGGGACGACCTCCAGACAACACCTGCACTCTCTCCGCTCATCCCCGCGCAGGCGGGGATTTAGCGCCAGGAGGCGGCCGAACGCCGGCATGATGCTTCCGCCGTGCCGTTCATCGCGCGGTGGCAGGATGGGGACGGCCTTCGGCCGAACATCGTTGGGCTGGATCCCCGCCTGCGCGAGGATGAGCGGCGGAGGGGAGGTGGCCCGAGCTGGACGAGCCAAGGAACAATCACACAACGACGAGCTTGGGCTTGCGGTCGAGGGACTGGAGCACGCGGGCGAGATCCGGCCCGCGCTTCAGGATCAGGCCGGTCCCGGCCACCACGGCGTAGGCCCCCTGGCGCCGCGCCAGAGCCGGGTCCTTCTCGACGCGGTAGAGCGGAACCTCGGAGGCCCGGTGGTAGATGGAGAACACCGCCTTGTCGGGACGGAAGTCGATGGCGTAGTCGCGCCATTCGCCCTCGGCCACGCGCCGGCCGTAGAGGTCGAAGATTTCCCGGAGCTCGTGCCGGTCGAAGGACACCATCGGGGCGCTCGGGGCCGTGGCCACCACCGGCGGGGCCCGCCGCCCCGGGAAGGGCGCCACCACCGCCCCGCCCGCCTCCTGCCGCCGCTCGTCCGGCGTCTCGCCTTCGTTCATCCCGCGCTCCATGCCTCGGCCCAGAATGGCCCGCGCGCCGCGGCGGTTCAAGGC
>CAXTFP010000574.1:0-2464 GCA_964243135.1 uncultured Lichenihabitans sp. | reverse complement strand
GTACGGGCTGAACCCGAAGACGGTCGCCGAATGGCGCGCGCGGGCGGTGATGGCCGATGCGCCGATGGGACCGAAGACGCCCAGGAGCACGGTCCTGACCCCGGCCGCGGACGCTGCTGGCGCTCGACGATGTCCTGGGTTGCCTGCGCGAGACCATCCCGAGCCTCAGCCGCTCCGCCCTGCATCGGTGCCTGCAACGGCACGGCATCTCCCGCCTCCCGGCAGCCGAGACCACGGAGATGCGCAAGCGCTTCAAGACCTATGAGATCGGCTACGTGCACATCGACAGCTGCGAGCTGCGCCACGCCGACGGCAAGCTGATCATACGCGTGCCGAGGCTCATCGCCAGGGTTTGTGAGCCCTGGCTCCCGCCGCCGAGTCGTCCCCGCCACCAATATACAGCACCTCGCCGGTACACGTTCTCGCACAGGCCCATCGCAATCCCCGCCGACAGGGGCGCGTACAGTCCTACGGACAGCTGAGGCTCATCCGCCGACAGGAAGACGAAACAATCAGCTTGGTCAGAGGATCGGCTGAGTACTGGCTGGGGCGGGAGGGTTCGAACCTCCGAATGGCGGAATCAAAATCCGCTGCCTTACCACTTGGCTACGCCCCAAGACCGTCCGCGAGGATCGCGAGCCATCGTTCCACGATGCGGCGGAACCATAATGCGCCGCCGTCACCCTCGCAAGCGCGGGCTTCCTCGCGTCGATGCCCGAGGCGGATGATCTCGCCCCCAGGAGCCCTTCTGCAGCGGTCGCCGTCGACCTATGATCGTGCCGTCGAATGACGCCATCGAGTCTGCCGGAGCCCGAGGGCGGGCCTGAATCACAGGACCGACCGCGACCCAGCGGCGCCACCGCGCGGGATGCGACGCCCGGGCACGATGCCGCTCCCTCCCATCATCGAAGGATCTCGCGCCCGTGACACTCCACCCCAGCACCATCGAGACCCTGAAAACCGTGTCGACCGCGACCGTCACGACGGTGCTGCTGAAGAAGGGTCTGCGCAACGTGTGGATGAGGGGCACGCGCCCGCTGCGGCCGGGCCAGCCTCGGGTCGTGGGCCCGGCCTTCACGCTGCGCTTCGTGCCGGCGCGCGAGGATCTGGCGACGCCCGCCAGTTGGGCCTCGCCGATCTCGACGCGGGCCGCGATCGAGGCCATGCCCGCGGGCGCCGTCGCGGTGGTGGACGCGATGGGCGTGACGGGCGCCGGCATCTTCGGCGACATCCTGTGCGCCCGCATGGCGAAGCGCGGCGTGGCGGCGCTGGTGACGGACGGCGCCGTCCGCGACGCGGCCGGCGTCATGGGCACGTCGCTGCCGGTCTGGTGCGGCGGCGTCGCGGCGCCGGCCTCCGTCGCCGGCCTGACATTCGTGGGCTGGCAGCAGCCCATCTCCTGCGGCGGCGTCGCGGTGTTCCCGGATGACGTCGTGGTGGTGGACGATGACGGCGCTGTCCTGATCCCCGCGGCCCTCCTGCCCGACGTGCTGGCCGAGGCGCCGGAACAGGAGCGGATGGAAGCCTGGATCATGGGGGAGGTCGAGCGCGGCACGCCCCTCCCCGGCCTGTACCCGATGGATGCCAGGACGAAGGCGCGCTACGAGGCCGCGAAGGCGTCGGGAACTGCCTGACGCTGCCGGCTCGGCCGCGGCGGTCCGGATCCGCGTGTGGGGTCAGCCGTTGCCGAGCGGCGCCAGATCCAGCACCGGCGTGGTCTGACCGCCGAGGAAGTCCGGGTGCTTGGCGGTGGTGTCGAAGAAGGCCGTCGTCTTGAACAGCTCGTATTTGCCCTGGGCGGCGGCGGCCTGCGTGCGGGCGAGGAGCGCCGTCATCTCGGGCTCGGCCATGGGCTTGAAGCCCTTGGCGACGCTGAAGGCCTGATCCATCGACCGGCGGTCGTCGATGCCGGTGATCAGCACGGACACGGGCAGGCTCAGCGAGAAGTTCAGGCATTCCACCGCCGACACCGTGCCGCTCTTCAGGATCACGCCGTCGCCGAGCGACTTCATGCCCAGGATGCCGATGCCCTGCTTCACGGCCACGGGCGCCACGAGCTGGCCGAAGGAGCGGTAATGCGCGTCCATCACGTTGACGGGCATCTGCACCGTGTCGAAGTGGAAGCCGCGCCCCTGCGCCACCTCCATCATGTAGAGGTGGATGCGCGGGTCCTTGTGGCCCGTGAAGCCGACGTAGCGGACCTTGCCGGCCTTCTTGGCCTCCATCACGGCTTCGAGTGCCCCGCCCTCGGCGAAGACGCGGTCGGGGTCGTCGAAGCGCAGGATCTCGTGAAACTGCACGAGGTCGAGGTGGTCGACCTTCAGGCGCTTCAACGACTCGTCGATCTGGCCCGCCGCCGACTCCTTGGTGCGGCCGTCGATCTTGGTCATCAGGAACACCTTGTCCCTGTAGCCGCCCTGCGCCAGGGCCTTGCCCATGCGCAGCTCGCTCTGGCCCTCGTTGT
>CAXTFP010000573.1:0-2464 GCA_964243135.1 uncultured Lichenihabitans sp. | reverse complement strand
GATGCTGGCCGCCCTCTGCCTCACCGGCCACGCGGCCGTGCCCGAGGGCTGGCTCGGGGCGCTGTCCCGGGCCAACGACGTCGTGCACGTCCTGTCGGGCGGGATCTGGTTCGGCGCGCTCGCGCCGGTGCTGGTCATCCTCGGGGTCGACGGCGGCGGGGCGCGCCGGGGGGAGGCGGCCCTGGCCCTGCGCGGCTTCTCGCGGGTCGGCCACGCGGCCGTGACGCTCGTGCTCCTGTCGGGCGTGGCCAGCAGCGCCCTGGTGCTCGGCCGCTGGCCGATCGACCTGTCTCGGCCCTACGAGGCCCTGCTCGACGCCAAACTCGCGGCCGTGCTGGCGATGGCGGGCCTGGCGCTGCTCAACCGCTACGTCCTCGTCCCGCGCCTCGCCCGGCAGCCCGGGGCGGGCGGATGGCTCCGCCTCGGCACGCTGGCCGAGGTGCCGCTGGGGCTGGCCGCCATCGCGCTCGTCGCCGTCTTCGGCCTGCTGGACCCGGGGTGACGCGGCGCCCCCGTGTCACGCGTTCCCGCCCATGTGGGAGCCCCGATGCCTGGGGAGTTCCGCCCTTCTCCCCTTGAGGGGAGAAGGTCCGCACAGCGGGGAGAAGGGGGGAGGCGGCGCGTGCGGGGATGATCCCCCCTCATCCGCCCTGCCGGGCACCTTCTCCCCGCAGGGGAGTAGGGCGCCAACGCCCAGGCGTCGATCGGATGGAGGGCGCATCGTGCCTACGCGGCCGGCGGCGGGGCCGGGCGGCGGCGCGGGGCGGCGGGCGGCCGGGGGAGGGCGGCCGGGGCGTCGGCGGAGGCGCCCTCCGGCATGACGCGGATCAGCGTCAGGAGGTTGCGGACCTTGCGCAGCACTTCGAAGCGGAAGCCGTGGAAGCTGAACACCTGGCCGACGTCCGGGATG
The DNA here is from genome assembly GCA_964243135.1 of uncultured Lichenihabitans sp. GTDB lineage: Bacteria > Pseudomonadota > Alphaproteobacteria > Rhizobiales > Beijerinckiaceae > Lichenihabitans. The sequence goes on along the minus strand of CAXTFP010000573.1, from coordinate 1,554 downwards.
GTCCGGGCCTCGGCGATCACGAGGCCGGCGATCGTGTTGGCCTCCTCGTCCGGCAGCTCCCAGTTCATGACGCGGTTGAGGTCGCGGATCGGCACCGAGCCGTCCACCGTCACGCCGCCGTCGGCGTTGACCCTGAGGCCCTGGACCGCGAGGTCGTGCTCGTCGCGGATGTCGCCGACGATCTCCTCCAGGATGTCCTCCAGCGTCACCAGCCCTTCCACCTCGCCGTATTCGTCCACCACGAGGGCGAAGTGCTGCTTGCGGCGCAGGAACTCCTGCAGCTGGTCCTGCAGGCTGGTGGTGGCGGGCACGAACCAGGGCTCGAAGGCGATGGCCGCGATGTCGAGGCGCGCGCCGTCGCCGCCCGATTCGCTGAGCGCCCGCAGCACCTCCTTGGCGTGGAGCACGCCCACGATCTCGTCGGGCTCGCCGCGCCACAGCGGCAGGCGCGTGTGGGGCGAGGCCAGCACCTCGCGCAGCACCTCGGCCGGCGGCAGGCCGGCGTTGATGCTCTGCATCTTGGTGCGGTGGACCATGACGTCCTGCACTTCGAGCTCGTGCAGGTCGAGCAGCCCGCCCACCATGTCGCGGTCCGAGCGCTCGACGCCCCCCTCCTGGTGCAGGAGGTCGACGGCGCTCTTCAGCTCCTCGACGCCGGTCAGCATGGAGCGGCTCTCGTCGAGGTCGACCCCGAACAGCCGCAGGATGGCCCGCACCAGGATCTCGACGGCCGCCAGCACGGGGCCGAACACCGCCACCATGGCGGCCACCATGCGGGCCAGGAACAGCGAGGTGCGGTCCGGGTAGTTGATCGCCACCGTCTTGGGCAGCACCTCGGCGAAGACCAGGATGACGACCGTCATGGTGGCGGTGGCGTAGATGACGCCGCGGTCGCCCACCAGCGCCACCAGCACGCTGGTGATGAGGGCCGAGGCGCCGATGTTGGTGACGTTGTTGCCGAGCAGCATGGCGCCGATGAAGCGCTCGCGGTCCTCGAGCAGGCGCGTGACGATGCCGGCGCGCCGGTCGCCGCCCTTCTCGATGGCGTGCATGCGCGCGCGGGACGCCGCCGTCAGCGCCGTCTCGGCGGCCGCGAAGAAGGCCGACAGCGTGATGCACAGGGCCACCACCGCGATGGAAAGCCAAAGGTCGGCGCCCTCAGCGGCAGCGACATCGGCCGAGGCGGCATGCATTGTCTAGGTTCCCGTCATCTCACGGTCGAGGAAGCCCCGCACGGCCTCGGCCGGCACGTCGGCCGCCACGAAGCTGCGGCCGATGCCGCGCGCGAGGATCAGCGCGAGGCGCCCGCGCGTCACCTTCTTGTCCTGGAACATGGCGTCCAGCACCGCGTCGGGGCCGGCGTCCCAGCCCGGCACGTCGGCGACGCGGGTCGGCAGGCCCGCGGCCCCGAGGTGGGCCGCGACCCGCGCCGCCTCGGCCGGGGAACACAGGCCCTGCGCGGCCGAGAAGCGGAACGCCATGGCCATGCCGACCGCCACGGCCTCGCCGTGGACGAGGCGGGCGCCGTCGTAGCCCGCGAGCCGCTCGAGCGCG
>CAXTFP010000572.1:0-2469 GCA_964243135.1 uncultured Lichenihabitans sp. | reverse complement strand
GGGCTGCTGCTTCTCGTCCTGGGCCGAAGCCGTGCGGGTCCGAGGCTCCTCGTCGGCGCGGCCCTGGCGTTCGTGCTGTTCGGTTTCCTACCCGTGGGAACCCTGATGCTGCGCCCGCTGGAGGATCGCTTCCCGCGAGCCGCGCCCGATGGCCCCGCCCCCGACGGCATCCTCGTGCTGGGCGGCGCCATCCATCCGGAGATCGGCGCGGCCCGCGAACAGGTGACGGTGGCGGAGGCCGCGGACCGGATCACCGCCGGCGCCGCGCTGGCGCGCCGCTACCCCGGCGCCCGCCTCGTCTACACGGGCGGCTCCAACGCCCTCGTGTTCGCCGTCGGCGGCGAGGCCGAGGACGCGCGGCGCCTCTGGGTCGACCTCGGCGTCGACCCCGCCCGCATCAGCCTGGAGGACCGCTCGCGCAACACCGACGAGAACGCCCGCTTCACCCGCGACCTCCTCGCTCCCCGGCCCGGGCAGCGCTGGCTGCTGGTGACCTCCGCCTACCATATGCCGCGCGCCGTCGGGCTGTTCCGCGCCGCGAGCTTCGACATCGTGCCCTATCCGGTCGACTACCGCAGCACCGGCACCTGGCGCGACTTCGCGCCGACCGCGGACCTCGCGGCTGGCCTCGCGCGGCTCGACATGGCGGCGCGCGAATGGGTCGGCCTCCTGGCCTACCGGCTGTCGGGCAGGATCGCCGAGGCGCTGCCGGGCCCTTGAGGCTCCTCCTCCGGCGGCACCAGCGACACGGCCGCGAGGGCGTCGGACGCGAACTGCCGGACCAGGATGGCGCAGACCACGAGCAGCGTCGTGGCGATGAGCACGACCGGGCCGACGAACCAGCCGAGATAGGCCAGGGCGAAGAAGAAGGCGCGCTGGCCGCGGTTGAAGTGCCGCCCCGCCACGATGTTCATCTCGGCGGCCCTGAGCGCCGTCAGGCGGCGCTGGTCCGGCCGGCCCGACTTGGCCGAGGGCGTGGCGCCGATGAGGATCGAGACGTAGTTGAACAATCGGTAGGACCACGCGAACTTGAAGAAGGCGTAGCCGAAGATCATCACCAGCCCGGCCACCTTGAGATCCCACACGGTGCGGCTCGCCGGCGTGCCCAGCGGGAGATCCGACAGGATGCGTAGCGCGTCGTCGGCGCCGCGCAGCAGCGTCAGCGAGCCGCCGAGCGCCAGCAGCGCCGTCGAGGCGAAGAAGGACGAGCCGGTCTGCAGCGTGGAGCACAGGGACGCGTCGACGATGCGGGCGTCGCGGGCCTGCATCTCCAGCATCCAGCGCAGGCGGTACTCGTTCATGCGGTTGTTCAGCGCCCGCCGCCCCAGCGGCGAGCGCTCCACCAGCACGTGATACGAGATCCAGCCGAGCACGAAGACCGCGAGCGCCGCGAAGTCGAGGGGTGACATGAGGGCTCCCGCGGACGTGACCCGGTCCGGCGCATGGCGTCGACCGCGCTTGTAGGGGACGAGGCCGCGCCGATCCATCACCCGCCTCGATGGCTCTCATGAAAAGTCTTCGCTTGCCGCGCGCCCGCCGCGGCGGCCAGATGCCGTTCCCCGCCCCGCCGGAGACCCATCCCGTGACGCTCCACCTCTACATCGGCAACAAGGCCTACTCGTCCTGGTCGCTGCGCCCCTGGATCCTGCTCACGGAGTTCGGCATCCCGTTCGACGAGACCGTGATCCCGATGTACCGGCCCGACACGGGGGCCGCGATGCTGGCCGTCAGCCCCAATGGCAAGGTGCCGGCGCTGCGCGACGGCGACATCGTCGTGAGCGAGTCACTCGCCATCCTGGAATATGTCGCGGACTCCTTCCCCGACCTGCCGATCTGGCCGCGCGCCCGCGCGGCGCGCGCCCTCGCCCGCGCGCTGAGCTCCGAGATGCACGCGGGCTTCGTCCGGCTGCGCCAGGCCCTGCCGACTAACTTCCGCCGCGCCCCGAAGGCGGTCGCCATCTCCCCCGAGGTCCGGGCCGACGTCGACCGGATCGAGGCCGCCTGGGCCGACGCGCGGGAACGGTTCGGGCAGGGCGGCCCCTTCCTGTTCGGCGCCTTCTCGGCCGCCGACGCCATGTGGGCGCCGGTCGTCAACCGCTTCCACGCCTACGCGGTCCCGGTCCGGCCCGAGACGCGGGCCTATATGGAGGCCGTGATGGCGCTGCCGTCGTGGCAGGCGTGGATCGCTGGCGGGGCCGCGGAGCCCTGGCACAACGCCGAGACCGACGCGCTGTGACGCGGTTTCCGTCGGCTCGCTTCCCTCCGCCGCTCGTCTCGGCGCAGGCGGACACGAGCGGCGGAACGGGCGATCCGAGCCCGGCATGGTGGGGCAGAAATCCCCGGTTCGAGGTGCAGACCGGTCAGGGCTCCCTCAGGGCTTCACCGATGATCCTGCGCTTGCCGAGGAGGCGCAGGCTCGTAAGCAACGAAGCACTGTCCGATTGCGCCAAACCCGAGACGACGACACGC
>CAXTFP010000571.1:0-2471 GCA_964243135.1 uncultured Lichenihabitans sp. | reverse complement strand
CGGGCTCGGGCGCCAAGCCCGGCTCGAAGCCCCGCACCTGCACGACCTGCGCGGGCCACGGCCGGGTGCGGGCGCAGCAGGGCTTCTTCGCCATCGAGCGCACCTGCCCGGCCTGCGGCGGGCGCGGCGAGGTGATCGACAATCCCTGCCCGGCCTGCGCCGGCACGGGCCGCGTCACGCGCGAGCGGGCGCTGTCGGTCAACGTCCCGGCCGGCGTCGAGGACGGCACCCGCATCCGCTTGGCCGGCGAGGGCGAGGCGGGGCTGCGCGGCGGCCCGGCCGGCGACCTCTACATCTTCCTGTCCGTGAAGCCGCACCCCTTCTTCCAGCGCGACGGGGCCGACCTCTACTGCCGCGTGCCGATCTCTTTCATCCAGGCGGCGCTCGGCGGCGAGTTCAGCGTGCCGACGCTGGACGGCACCGACGCCAAGGTGAAGATCCCGGACGGCACCCAGTCGGGCAAGCAGTTCCGCATCAAGCACAAGGGCATGCCGGTCCTGCGCTCGCGCGACGTCGGCGACCTTTACATCCAGGCCGTGGTCGAGACGCCGCAGAACCTGTCGAAGCGCCAACGCGAGCTGCTGATGGAGTTCGAGTCGCTGTCCTCGCAGAAGACCCACCCGGAAGCCGCGGGCTTTTTCACGAAGATGCGCGACTTCTTCGACAACCTCAGCACCTGAACGGGGATCCTGTCCCGGTCGGCGGGGGTTGAGGGCCGGCGGGTGGGTGCCGGCTTGATTATGACCGTTCGATGACCCACAACGTTGCGCCGCGCCGGACGCCGAATCCGGGCGGGGCGCGGGATGCGGGGTGGGAACCATGGCTGAGGGTCACATTGCGCGCTGAATCCCGCGACGGTCTCTCGGCCCATCCCAAGAAACCCCTCGACGAGCGACTGGCCGACGAGGCCCGCTTCATCAAGACCTGGCTGGAGAATCCCGTCGGCACCGGCGCCGTGTCGCCCTCGGGCCGCTTCCTCGCCCGCGCCATGGCGCGCTGCGTCGATCCCGACCGCGCGGGACCCGTCGTCGAGCTCGGGCCCGGCACGGGCCCCGTCACAGAGGCCCTGATCGCCCGCGGCGTGGCGCCCGAGCGGCTGGTGCTGGTGGAGTTCGACCCCCAGTTCTGTAAGCTCCTGGCCCGCCGCTACCCGCGCGCCACCGTGATCCGGGGCGACGCCTACCGGCTGGCCGAGACGCTGCGCGGCGTGCTGGACATGCCGGCCGCGACGGTGGTGTCCAGCCTGCCGCTGCGCAACCAGCCCGAGCGTCACCGCCTGACCCTGCTGGAGCAGGCCTTCGAAGTGCTGCAGCCCGGCGGCAGCTTCGTCCAGTTCACCTACGGCATCGCCTCGCCCATGCCGCTGCGGGCCGGGCACCGGCCCTGCTTCGAGGCCGAAGTGTCGCCGCCCGTGTGGTTCAACCTGCCGCCGGCCCGCGTGTGGGTCTACCGCGCGGCCGAGATCCCCGCGCTGATCCGCCGACGCGACGGCACCCGCACCCCGTTGAAGCTCAAGACCGGTCCCGAACTGCTGGGCGAGGAGCTGCGCGAGCGGGGCGACAAGCTCAAGCGCGGCATCCGCCTCAAGGCCCGCAAGGCGCGCGCCGGCATCAAGGTCCACGCCGGGCGCGTGATGGACGGGCTGAAGCCCAAGCGCGGGGTGAAGTGCCGCGCCGAAGCCGCCGAGCCCGCCAAGACCCGCGCCGCCCGCACCGGCCGCCACTGAGCCGTCCGAGGGGCAGGCCGGTCGGCCTTCACCCGGTCAGCCGGAACGGCCAGAACGCTGGCTGCGTCCCCTGCCCGCCGCCTGTTCCCTCCCCGTCCCATCGGATGTAATGACGGGGTCTTCCCTATCTCCGCCCGGCAGGATGCCCGCGCTCGCGCGTCCCCCGGGCCCACCGCTGCGAGACCGCGAGAATGGCCGGCCATAGCCAGTTCAAGAACATCATGCACAAGAAGGGCAAGCAGGACGCCGTTCGCTCCAAGCTCTTCTCGAAGCTGGCCCGCGAGATCACCGTGGCGGCCAAGCTCGGCCTGCCGGACCCCACCATGAACGCCCGGCTGCGCGCCGCCGTGATCGCGGCCCGCCAGGAGAACATGCCCAAGGACAACATCGAGCGCGCCATCAGGAAGGCGTCCGGTGCCGATGCCGAAACCTACGACGAGGTGCGCTACGAGGGCTACGCGCCGGGCGGCGTCGCCATCATCGTCGAGGCCCTGACGGACAACCGCAACCGCACGGCCGGCGAGATCCGCTCCTATTTCACCAAGTCGGGCGGCGCCATGGCCGAGACCGGCGCCGTGTCCTTCATGTTCGACCGGATGGGCCGCGTGGAATACGATGCCAAGGCCGGCAGCGAGGACGCCGTGATGGAGGCCGCTATCGAGGCCGGCGCCGAGAACGTCGTCAACACCGAGGACGGCTACGAGGTGCTGACCCCCCTGGAGGGGCTGCGCGACGTCGCCAAGGT
>CAXTFP010000570.1:0-2471 GCA_964243135.1 uncultured Lichenihabitans sp. | reverse complement strand
TCAACAACCAGATCGGCTTCACCACCTACCCGCGCTATTCGCGCTCCTCGCCCTATCCGTCCGACGTCGCCAAGATGATCGAGGCGCCGATCTTCCACGTCAACGGCGACGATCCCGAGGCCGTGACCTTCGCGGCGAAAGTGGCGGTCGAGTTCCGGCAGCGATTCCACAAGCCCGTCGTCATCGACATGTTCTGCTACCGCCGCTTCGGCCACAACGAGGGCGACGAGCCGAGCTTCACCCAGCCGCTGATGTACAAGACCATCAGGGGCCATCGCTCGACCCTGGAGCTTTACGCCGAGAAGCTCGTCGCCGAGGGCGTCGTCACGGGCGAGGAGGTGGAGGCGCTGAAGGGCGAGTTCCGCCGCAAGCTCGACGCCGAGTTCGACGCCGCGGGCGGCTACAAGCCCAACAAGGCGGACTGGCTCGACGGCCGCTGGTCGCACCTGAAGGGCGCCAGCATCGGCGAGGACGAGTGGCGCGGCCGCACGGGCGTGGAGCGCGGCCGGCTGGTCGAGATCGGCGAGCGCCTCACCGCCGTGCCGGACGGCTTCAACGCCCACAAGACGATCGCCCGTTTCCTCGACAACCGCCGCAGGATGATCGACACCGGCGCGGGGATCGACTGGGCGACGGCCGAGTCGCTGGCCCTCGCGTCGCTCCTCGACGAGGGCCGGCCCGTGCGCCTGTCCGGCCAGGACAGCGAGCGCGGCACCTTCTCGCAGCGCCATTCCGTGCTGATCGACCAGGAGACCGAGGCCCGCTACATCCCGCTGAACAACGTCCGCGAGGGCCAGGCCAACTACGAGGTCATCAACTCGATGCTGTCCGAGGAGGCGGTGCTCGGGTTCGAATACGGTTACTCGCTGTCCGAGCCCAACGCCCTCGTGATGTGGGAAGCCCAGTTCGGCGACTTCGCCAACGGGGCCCAGGTGGTGTTCGACCAGTTCATCTCGGCGGGCGAGCGCAAGTGGCTGCGCCTGTCGGGCCTCGTCTGCCTCCTGCCGCACGGCTACGAGGGGCAGGGGCCCGAGCATTCCTCGGCGCGGCTCGAGCGCTTCCTGCAGATGTGCGCCGAGGACAACATGCAGGTCGCCAACGTCACCACGCCGGCCAACTACTTCCACATCCTGCGCCGGCAGCTGAAGCGCGACATCCGGAAGCCGCTGATCCTGATGACGCCGAAGTCGCTGCTGCGCCACAAGCGCGCCACCTCGACGCTGGACGAGATGGCGGCGGGCTCGGCCTTCCACCGCGTGCTGCGCGACGACGCCGAGCGGCTGAGCGAGGGCCCGCGGCTCGCGGCGGACGAGAAGATCCGCCGCGTCGTGCTGTGCACCGGCAAGGTCTACTACGACCTGTTCGAGGAGCGCGAGAAGCGCGGCATCGACGATGTCTACATCCTGCGCGTCGAGCAGCTTTACCCCTTCCCGCTGAAGACGCTGGTGGGCGAGCTGTCGCGCTTCCGCGACGCCGAGGTCGTGTGGTGCCAGGAGGAGCCCCGCAACATGGGGTCCTGGAGCTTCGTCGACAGCTACATCGAGTGGGTGATGGAGCAGGCCAAGATGGAGCGGAAGCGCCCGCGCTACGCCGGCCGGCCGGCCGCGGCCGCCACCGCGACGGGCCTGATGTCCAAGCACTTGGCGCAGCTGAAGAGCTTCATGGACGAGGTTTTCGCGGCCTGACGGGCCGCGGACCGGAATCGGAGGGGTCCGCGGCGCGGCGAAGCCGCGGGCCGGGACGAGACAGCGGGGCGCCGCGGCGCCGACAGATCGGGGCATTGCTTCCATGGCGACTGAGATTCGCGTTCCCACCCTCGGCGAATCGGTCAGCGAGGCCACGATCGGCCGCTGGTTCAAGAAGGCGGGCGACACCGTGAAGGCCGACGAGCCCATCTGCGAGCTCGAAACCGACAAGGTGACCCTGGAGGTGAACGCGCCGACGGGCGGCGTGCTGGCCGAGATCACCGCCAAGGACGGCGAGACCGTGACGCCCGGCGCCCTGCTGGGGCAGATCACGGCCGGCGGCGCCGCGGCCGGATCCGCGGCCCCGAAGCCCGCCCCGAAGGCGGCCGATCCGGCGCCCGCCCCCGCGGCGCCCTCGCCCGTGCAGGGCGTCGAGACCGGCGCCGGCTACGGCAACCACGCCGACCCGGCCCCGGCCGAGGCCGCCGCTCCCCCGAGCGGCGACGGCACGGACATCAAGGTGCCGACGCTGGGCGAGTCGGTCAGCGAGGCGACCGTCGCCAAGTGGTTCAAGAAGCCCGGCGACGCAGTGGTGGCCGACGAGCCGCTGGTCGAGCTCGAGACCGACAAGGTGACGCTCGAAGTCAACGCGCCCGCCTCGGGCGTGCTGTCCGCCATCGGCGTCGAGAGCGGCGCCACCGTGACGCCCGGCGCCGTGCTGGGCCAGATCGCGGCCGGCGCCGCATCCGCCGCGCCGCCGAAGCCGGCCGCGTCCCCGGCCAACGG
>CAXTFP010000569.1:0-2502 GCA_964243135.1 uncultured Lichenihabitans sp. | reverse complement strand
GCGCCAGGCCGCGAGGCCGCGCACCGGAGGGTTCACGTCGCCGAAGTTCCACTCGTAAGCCGGGAGCTGGCCGTTGGGGTGCATGTACCATTCGCGCATCAGCAGCACGAGCTGGCCCTTGGCGAAGTCGGGGTCGATCAGCGCGAAGACCGAGCAGTGGAAGGCGAGGTCCCAGGCGGCGTACCAGGGGTATTCCCACTTGTCGGGCATCGACACGATGTCGGCGTTGACGAGGTGGCCCCAGTCGCTGTCGCGCCCGACCTTCCGCTCGGCCGGCGGGGGCGGCGTGGCGGGGTCGCCGCCGAGCCAGCGGCGCACGTCGAGGTGGTAGAACTGCTTGGACCAGAGCATGCCCGCGAAGGCCTGCCGCTGCACGGCCCGCGCGTCCGGGTCCTCGATGTCGGCCTGGACAGCCGCGTAGAAGGCGTCGGCCTCGGCGATGCGGGCCGCGAAGACCGCGTCGTAGCCGGCCTCGTCCAGGGCCGCGGCGTCGGCCGGCGCGAAGCGGAACCGCAGCACGGCCGAGGCCCCCGGCTCCAGGCGCAGCGCCGCGTGGGCGGCGCATTTCGTGCCGGTGCGGGCCGGGTTGACGGCGCCGCGGTCGCCGCCCACCAGGAAGTCGTTGATGCCGTCCTTGAAGTAGCCCGCGGCCTCGGCGCCGTAGAGCCGGCGCGTATTGGTCTCGTTGTCGCAGAACAGCCAGTCGACGGGCTGGAGCGCCGCGAAGCGCATGGCGGGCGCGTGGGCGCGCTCGGCCGCGACCGCGCCGTCCTCCCCGAGCGACAGGCTCGGCTTCGGGTGGCCGGCCTCCCAGGACCAGGTGTTGCGCGCCCACAGGTGCGGCAGCAGGTGGAGGTCGGCGGCGTCCGGCCCGCGGTTGACGGCCGTGACGCGCATCAGGACGTCGTCGGGGCCATCCTTCGCGTATTCGGTGGTGACGTCGAAGTAGAGCCCCTCCGCGAAGACGCCCGTGTCGGCGAGCTCGTATTCGAAGGCCCGGGCGTCCGTCGCCTTGCGGCGCGCGTTCTCGGCGACGAGGTCCTCGTAGGGGAAGCGCGCCTGCGGATACTTGTAGAGCGTCCGCATGTAGGAGTGGGTCGGCGTGCCGTCGAGGTAGTACCAGAGCTCCTTCACGTCCTCGCCGTGGTTGCCCTCGGCGTTGGTGAGGCCGAACATGCGCTCCTTCAGGATCGGGTCGCGCCCGTTCCACAGCGCCAGCGCCAGGTTCCAGCGCTGGTGGAGGTCGGAGAAGCCCGCGATGCCGTCCTCGCCCCAGCGGTAGGCGCGGGAGCGGGCGTGGTCGTGGGGCAGGTAGTTCCAGGCGTCGCCGCCCGCGCTGTAGTCTTCCCGCACCGTGCCCCACTGCCGCTCGCTGAGGTAGGGCCCCCAGCGGCGCCAGCCCCCCGCCTCGGCGTCGCGCAGGCGCCGGCCCTCCGCGGTGTCGAAGACGGGGGAATGGTGGCTGTCGTCGGGCATCGGGGGCTCCTCGAATCTGCGGTCCGCGCCCGGGGGCCGAAGCCGGCCCGCCCGGTCCCGCGAAACGACGGGCGCGCGTGGGAAAGGTTCCCCGCACCCTCGCAAGCCGGCATGACGGCACGGCGACGCCGCGAAATCAGCGCTTCCGCGCGTCGGCGCGATGCGGCTAAGCTTCGGCCGTTCGAGGAGCCCCGCCCATGTCCTGCACCCTGCCCCGCTCAGCCTACGGCGACATGTTCGGCCCCACGACGGGCGACCGACTGCGCCTCGCCGACACGGCGCTGGTGATCGAGGTGGAGCGGGACTTCACGGTCTACGGCGAGGAAGTGAAGTTCGGCGGCGGCAAGGTGATTCGCGACGGCATGGGGCAGAGCCAGGTGAGCCGGGCCGGCGGCGCGCTCGACACGGTCATCACCAACGCGGTGGTGCTGGACCATTGGGGGATCGTCAAGGGCGACGTGGGGCTGAAGGACGGGCGCATCGTCGGGGTCGGCAAGGCCGGCAACCCGGAGATCCAGCCCGGCGTGACGCTGGTGATCGGCCCCGGCACCGAGGTGATCGCGGGCGAGGGCAAGATCCTCACCGCGGGGGGCTTCGACACGCACATTCACTTCATCTGCCCGCAGCAGATCGAGGAAGCGCTGATGAGCGGCGTCACCTCCATGCTGGGCGGCGGCACGGGGCCGGCGACCGGCACCTTCGCGACCACCTGCACGCCCGGTCCCTGGCACATCGCCCGCATGATCGAGGCGGCCGACGCCTTCCCCATGAACCTCGGCTTCGCGGGCAAGGGCAATGCCGCGACGCCGGCCGGGCTCGTCGAGCAGGTGGAGGCCGGCGCCTGCGCGCTGAAGCTGCACGAGGACTGGGGCACGACGCCAGCCGCCATCGACAACTGCCTGTCGGTGGCGGACGACCACGACGTGCAGGTGATGATCCACTCGGACACGCTGAACGAGTCGGGCTTCGTCGAGGACACGATCGCGGCCTTCAAGGGCCGCACCATCCACGCCTTCCACACGGAAG
>CAXTFP010000568.1:0-2508 GCA_964243135.1 uncultured Lichenihabitans sp. | reverse complement strand
GGTTGAGGTAGGCGCCGGCCCAGCCGGACAGGAACCAGTTCACGAACTCGTAGGCCACGTCCTCCTTCATGCCGGTGACGGCCTTGGACACGGCGAAGCCCGAGGCCCAGGAGCGATAGCCCTCCTTCAGAGGCTGGAATACGCAGGGGATGCCCTTGGACTTCACGGCCGTGACGGCCGGCGACCACATCGACTGGATCACGGTCTCGCCCGAGGCCATGAGGTTCACGGATTCGTTGAAGTCCTTCCAGAAGGCCCGGAACTGGCCGGACTTCTTGGCCTCGGTCAAGAGCTTCATGGTCATGTCGATCTCGGGCTTCGTCATGTTGCCCTTGTCGGCGTATTTGTGCTGGCCCGTGGCCTCCATCACCATCGCGGCGTCCATGATGCCGATGGACGGGATGTTGAGGATCGCCGCCTTGCCCTTGAAGTCGGCGTTGAGCAACTCGGCCCAGCTCGAGATCGGCCGCTTGATCAGGTCGGGCCGGATGCCCAGCGTGTCGGCGTTGTAGACCGTGGGGATCAGCGTCGCCCATTCGGTCATCTCGGAGGCGAACTTGCTGGAGCTCGGCCCCTCGACGAACATCACCTTCTTGGGCGCGGTGCCCTGATCGCCGATCTTCCTGCCGTCCGCCAGCTCGCACTTGGTGATGACGGGCGTGATGTTGCCGTATTCCTTGATCTTCTTGCCGCTCATGGCCTTGAGGTTGCCGGCCGGCACGAGCTTCTTCAGCGCGAAATATTCGGTGTCGACGATGTCGTAGGAGTTCGGCTGGGTGATCACCCGCTTCGTGACGTCATCCGTGGTGACCGCGACGTATTCGAGGGTGATGCCGGTGTCCTCCTTCACCTTCTTGGCGATGTCGGCCGACTGGTTCACGGCGGTGCCGAGGTAGCGCAGCACCTTGGGCTCGGCCGACCACACGGCCGGGAAGCCCGTGATGGCGCCCGAACCCGCGGCCAGGCCGGCGGCGGCACCGGCACCCCGGAGGAGCGTGCGGCGCGACAGTCTCACGGTCGGTTTGATGTCCTGTGTCACGGTGTGGATCCCCTGCTGGATGGAAGGTGTCAGGCCGCGTCGGCGAGGCTGTGGACGTCGCCCTGGCTCCAGGACACGGCGACGGCGTCGCCGGGCTGGAACGGCAGGGCGTCGAAGGTCGGCTCGTCGAGCGTGGCGGTGATCTCGCGGCCGGCGCCGTCGAGGGTGAGCTGCACGAAGGTGCCCTGGTATTCGACGCTGCGCACGACGGCGTCGAGACCGTCCCGCGCACCCGCGCCGGCGCGGCTGAGGTGGAGCCGGTCGGCCCGCACCGCGAAGGGCCCGGCCGCGCCCTCCAGCACGTTGTGGCCGCCGATGAAGCGCGCCACGAAGGCCGTGCGGGGCGCGTTGAACAGCTCGCGCGGGCTGCCGGCCTGCTCGATGCGGCCGTCCTTCATGATCACGGCGAGGTCGGCCAGCGCCATGGCCTCGTCCTGGCTGTGGGTGACGTGGACGAAGATGATGCCGAGCCGGCGCTGCAGGGCTTTCAGCTCCACCCGCATCTTGGTGCGCAGGAAGGGGTCCAGCGCCGACAGCGGCTCGTCGAGCAGCACGATCTGCGGCTCGGTGATGAGCGCGCGGGCCAGCGCCACGCGCTGCTGCTGGCCGCCCGAAAGCTGGGCCGGCAGGCGCTCGCCGTAGCGCCCCATGGCCACGAGGTCGAGCATCTCGGCCGCGCGGGCGCGGCGCTTGGCCTTCTCCATCCCCTTCATCTTCAGCGAGAAGGCGACGTTGTCGATGCAGCTCAGGTGCGGGAACAGGGCGTAGCTTTGGAACATCATGGCGGTGCCGCGCTTGGCCGGCGGCAGGTCGGTGATGTTGGCGGAGCCGAAGACGATGTCGCCCCCGCTGGCCGCCTCGTGGCCGGCGATCATGCGCAGCGTCGACGTCTTGCCGCAGCCCGAGGGGCCGAGCAGGCAGCAGTAGGAGCCCGCCTCGATCTTGAGGTCGATGGCGTCGACCGCCACCGTGGTGCCGTACCGCTTCGTGAGTTGGATCAGTTCGAGATCCGGCTGTCGCATGGCATCGTCCCGACTTGGTGGAACTTCCATTGCAACGGGCGTGCCAGCGGTGGAGCCGGGGAGGCTCGTCGCGGGATCCGCGGAGGCATTGCCCGTTCGCTGGGCCGAACGGCCGCGGCGCGGCGATTGTGCCCAGATCCTGGGCTGGATTGTGTACGATCCTGGCCTGACCCGACGGTCCGGAATCTGCAAAGGATGGCCGGCGGCGCGCGGAGGACGGTGTGGACTTGGATGGGACGGGGGACTCGGCGGAGGCGTGGCGCGGCCGGGACGCCGCCCCGGCGGGCTATGGTCCCGAGGACCGCGTCGCGACCATTCACGCGGCCATCCTGGAGGCCGTGGTGGAGCAGCGCCTGCCGCCCGGCACCAAGATGCCCGAGGACCAGTTGGCGAGCCATTTCACCGTCAGCCGGACGCTCGTGCGCGGCGCGCTGCGCGCGCTGGCGC
>CAXTFP010000567.1:0-2518 GCA_964243135.1 uncultured Lichenihabitans sp. | reverse complement strand
GCTGCGCACCCCGCTCTCGGCCGTCATCGGCTACAGCGAGATGATGGAGGAGGAGGTGGAGGAGATGGGCGAGCTGGGGCTGCTGGCCGATCTCGGCAAGATCCAGTCCAACGCCCGCCACCTCCTCAGCCTGATCAACGACGTGCTCGACCTGTCCAAGATCGAGGCGAACCGCATGGACACCTTCGCCGAGGACGTCGATATCGCGGCGCTGCTGCGCGAGGTGGCCGGCACCGTCGAGGGCCTCGTCAAGGGCAAGAACAACGCGCTCGACCTCGACCTCGCCGCGGACCTCGGCGCCATGCGGACCGACGCCGTCAAGCTGCGCCAGTGCCTGTTCAACCTCCTCGGCAATGCCGCGAAGTTCACGGAAGGCGGCCGCATCGTGCTGGCGGCCCGCCGCGAGGGCGCGGGGGCGGACGGCACCTTGGTGTTCGAGGTGCGCGACACCGGCATCGGCATGACCGAGGAGCAGGTGGGACGCCTATTCCAGCGCTTCACCCAGGCCGACGAGACGACGACCCGCAAGTTCGGCGGCACGGGCCTCGGGCTCGCCATCACGCGGGCCTTCGCGCGCCTGCTCGGCGGCGACGTGGCGGTGCGCAGCACCCAGGGCGAGGGCACGTCCTTCACGGTCACGCTGCCCGCCACCATGCCGGAGACCGCGCGGGAGGAGTCGCCGGCGCCCGACCACGGTCTCCTCCCCGCCGAGCATTCGGGCGTGCTGGTGATCGATGACGATCCGGCGCAGCGCGACCTCATGGTGCGCTTCCTCGAACGCCAGGGCTTCGTCGCCATGGCGGCGGCCGACGGTGCCGCGGGCCTGGAGATGGCCCGCCTGCGCCAGCCGCGCGCCATCCTGCTCGACGTGATGATGCCCAAGATGGACGGCTGGTCGGTGTTGACGGCCTTGAAGAGCGACCCGAAACTCGCCGCCATCCCGGTCGTCATGGTGACCTTCGTGGACGAGCGGACGCTGAGCTCGACGCTGGGCGCCGTCGACCTCGTCAACAAGCCGGTCGACTGGGACCGGCTCAAGACGGTCCTCGACCGGCTGCGCGAGGCCGAGGGCGAGGTTCTGATCGTCGACGACGACCCCGGCGTCCGCGAGCGGCTCCGCACCGTGCTGGAGCGCAGCGGCTACACGGTGGGCGAGGCGGGCGACGGTGCCGAGGCGCTGCGCCGCGTGATGCACGGGCCGCCGCGCGCCATCCTGCTCGACCTCACCATGCCGGTGATGGACGGCTTCGCCTTCCTTCACGCGCTGCGGGAACGGCCGGGCTGCCGCGACATACCGGTGATCGTGTTCAGCGCGCGGGACATCTCGGCCGCCGACCGGGAGCAGCTCCGCGAAGCCGACCGCATCATCTCCAAGACCGCGAGCCTGGGCGAGCTCACGGGAGAGCTGCGCGCGCTGGCGCCGCCCGAGGGGGCGGGGGCGGACGCCTGAAGTCTAGGTGACGGTCGCCGCAGGGGCCGTCCCCACGGACCGGCCTGCTCGGGCGAAACCTGCGGCAGAAAAACATCTCCGCGGGCCCGCGTCGCCCGCATGGCGCGGGCCGGCCCGGTCGGGCGTCGACCGCGGGCCGGGCCCGTGCCATGCTCCCGGACATCCGTCGTCCGCGCCCCGGCGCGGCGAGGCCCAGCCCCTCCACGACAGGACGCTCGCTTGCGCCGCCCCTCCCCATCGCCCCTGGGTGCCCCCAGCGCCGTGGCCATGGTGGCGGCCGCGGGGCTGCCGATCGTCGGGGGATGGCAGGTCGTGCGGGCGCGCGACGCGACGCTGGCGGAAGCCGAGCGGGGCGCCCGCACGCTCACCCACGCCCTCGCCCAGCACGCGTCGCGGACGGTGCTGGGCGTCGACCTCGTGCTGTCCGGCACCGTCGAACGCCTGGAAGGGGACGCCGACAGGGCCGGCCTGCCGGAGTTCCTCCAGCGCCGGGGCGCGATGCTGAGGCAGTCCCACGCCATCGTCGTGACGGACGCGCGGGGCCGGCCGATCGCCGACACGCGCGCGACCGGCGCGCCGCCGAACCTCGCCGACCGGCCTTATTTCGCCTGGCACCGGGATCATTCGGACCGGGGCCTGCACGTCGACCCGCCCGCGTCAGGCGAGGTGGACGGCCGCCCCGCCATCCCCCTGTCGCGCCGCTTCGTCGACCGGGCGGGCGCCTTCGCCGGCGTGGCGGCGGCGGCGCTGACCCCAGGCGACTTCCAACGATTCTATGACGGCCTCGACGTGGGTCCGCACGGCACGATCGGGCTCTGGAACGAGGCCGGCAGCCTGCTCGTCCGGCGTCCGGCCCTGGCCTCGGCGACCGATGGGCGGACCTATGCGGCCGCGGGCGTGACGGCGCTGTTCGCGGCAGCACCCTCCGGGAGCAGGACGCTGACGTCGCCAGTGGACGGCGTCGAGCGCATCTTCGCCTTCGAACACGTCCCCGACTACCCGATGGTCGTATCGGCCGGCATCGCCACGGAGGATGCCCTGGCCCCGTGGAAGCGCGATGCCGAGGTC
>CAXTFP010000566.1:0-2520 GCA_964243135.1 uncultured Lichenihabitans sp. | reverse complement strand
CATCCTCAAGCTGTTCGGCTGACCGTCGGGGGCTGACGCCCTCCGGTCCATCGCAGCCGCGCCCCTCCGGGCGTGGCTGCTGCCTTTCTCGCGACGCGCGCGCCGGCCGGGCAGCCGCCGGCCCCTCCGGCGAGCCGTGATCGCGATCGGTGTTCGGGACTTCGAACGATGACCAGCCTTCCCCGGGATGCCGGCACGGCCGCGGGAGCGGTGAGGCCCTCGATGCGTCCGGTGCCCGCGAAGGCTCCTCTCGCCGACGCGGGCGTGGCGCAGAACGCTTCGCCGGATCTGGGCTCCCCCGCACTCCCGCCCGCGCCGCTCGCTTGGGGCGATCTCATCGACGTCGCGGCCCTCGGCGCGGTGCCGCCGGCCGTGGACGGCACCGACGGCCCCGTCGCGGCCGCTCCGGCGTCCGACCTCGCCGCGCTCCGCGAGCGCGCCCGGTTGGCCCGGGCGCAGCTCGGCGACCAGCCGCTCCCCATCGCCAACCAGAGCAGCCGCCTCATCCTGAAGCTCCTGGGCGGCTGACCCCGCGTCCGGCCGCCGGCGACCCCCTCCCGCCCACCTCCGCACAAGCTCCGCCCGCGACATTGAACCCGACGCCAGGTGACGTCAGGGGACTCGATGAGCGCGATGGATCAGCTACGGCGGCTGTGGGCGAACCTGCTGGGCCTGGGGGGCCGCAGGCTCGGCGCGCTGGCGGCCATCGGGGTCGCGGTCTTCGCCCTGGTGGGGGTCGGCGGCTACTACCTCAGCCGCCCTGCCACCGAGACGCTGTATTCCGGGCTCGACCGGGGCGACGTGTCGTCCATCGGCGCGGCCCTTCACGACGCCGACATCCCCTTCGACGTCAGCCCTGACGGCACCGCGGTCGCGGTCCGCTACGGCCAGACCGCCCAGGCCCGCATGCTCCTGGCCGAGCGCGGCCTGCCCCATTCCGGCAACGCCGGCTACGAGCTCTACGACAAGATGGGGTCGCTCGGCCTCACGTCCTTCATGCAGGACGTCACCCGCGTCCGGGCGCTCGAAGGCGAGCTCGCCCGCACCATCCAGTCGATGGCGGGCATCCGGGCCGCGCGCGTCCACGTGGTGCTGCCCGACGAGGGCTCGTTCCGCCGCGCCCGCCAGCCGCCCTCGGCCTCGGTGGTGATCCGCGCGTCCAGCCTCGACGAGGGCCACGTGGCCGGCGCCATCCGCCACCTCGTGGCCGCGGCCGTGCCCGGCATGACGATCGACGAGGTCACGGTGCTGTCGACCGAGGGCACCGTGCTGGCTTCCGGCGACGATTCGTCCAACGGCGCCCCCACCAAGATGCTCGACCTCGAGAAGGTCATCGACCGCAACGTCGCCGAGAACATCCGCCGCACGCTGATGCCCTCATTGGGCGAGAAGAACCTCCAGGTCAGCGTCACGGCGCGGTTGAACACCGACACGCGCCAGACCGCCGAGACCACCTACAACCCGGACGGCCGGGTCGAGCGTTCGACCCGCACCGTCAAGGAGACGCAGAACCAGCAGAACGCGACGAGCCAGCCCCCCGCCGGCGTCGCCCAGAACCTGCCCGGCAGCAAGCCCCCGGCGGGCGACGGCAAGACCTCGTCCGAGCAGAACGACAAGCGCGAGGAGCTCAACAACTTCGAAATCTCGTCCAAGACCGTGACGACGTCGAGCGCCGGCTACAATATCGACCGGCTGTCCATCGCGGTCGTCATCAACCGCGCGGCCCTCGGCGACAAGGCCGCGGCAGGCGACGTGGACAGGCGCGTCGCCGAAATCGAGCAGTTGATCGGCTCCGCGGCCGGCGTCGACAAGGCGCGCGGCGACACCGTCAAGGTCATGGCGGTGGATTTCGTCGACACCGGCCGCGACCTCGAGCCCGTGCCCTCGCCCGGCCTAGGCGAAGCGCTGATGCGCCAGTCCGGCACGCTGATCAACGCCGCCCTCGTGCTGGTCTTCACCGGGATCGTGGTGGTCTTCGTGGTCCGCCCCCTGATCCGCGTGCTGACGGCGGCGCCCGCCCCGGCCGAGGCTCTCGACGACGGGTTCCCGATGCTGGCCGGCGCCGAACCCATGATGCTGCCCGATGCCAGCGAGTTCGGCGAGGGCCTGGGCGCGATGGGAGGCGGCGGCGCGCCGCTCGGGGTCGGGGCCTGGGACGGCGAGGGCGGCGAGGTGAGCCTCATCGACGACATCACGAGCCAGCCCCGCCGGTCCCCGCAGAAGCGGCTTGAGCAGATGATCGAGTTCGACGAGCAGCAGGCCGCCGCCGTGCTGAAGCAGTGGCTGCACAGGAAGGAAGCCGCCTGATGAGCGCTCTTCACCGGTTCCTGACGGACTTCGGCGCCGAAGCGCAGTCTTCCGCCCAGCTCTGGTCGCCGGGCGAGGCCGCCGACCCGGCGGACGCGCTCGCCGGCTGGCCCGACGACGACGCCGACTTGGCTCATGGCGGCGCGCTCATGCTCGCTCCCGAACCCGAGGAGCCGGGCGTCGACGCGGTCGCCGAGGCGGTCGCGGCCGCCC
>CAXTFP010000565.1:1623-2523 GCA_964243135.1 uncultured Lichenihabitans sp. | reverse complement strand
GCGTGTGGCCGGGCAGGGGCACGAGGGTGATGCCCGTCAGCACCTCGCCGGCACCCACGAGCTTCAGGCTCGGCCGGTAGGCGTCGAGCGCCGTGCGGGCCGCGTCGAAGAAGGGTTTCGCGTCCGCGCCCGCCGACGACATGATGGCGTCGTCGCGCCAGAACCCGGCCTCCACCTCGCTGATCATCACCTCGGCCTTGGGGAAGATCGGCTTGCCGTGCAGCGTCAGCCCGCCGACGTGGTCGACGTGGGCGTGGGTCAGCAGGATCGCGTCGACGTCGCCGGGCTCGACGCCCGCCGCCGCGAGTGCCACGGGGAAGCGCCCGCCCCAGCCGTTGAACCCGCCCGTGCCGGCGTCGACCAGCACGGTGCGGCCCCCGCCCTGGATCACGTAGGACGCGATGGAGATGTGGGCCAGGGGCGGGCGGTGGGCCGCCTTCAGCATCGATTCCGCCTCGGGCGCCTCGATGCCCTGGAAATACGCGAAGGAGCCGTCGAGGAAGCCGTCGCTGAGGTAGGTGACGACGTAGTCGCCGACCTTGCGGCGGTTCAGGGCGGGCGCCTGCACGTCGGGCTGGATGGTCATGGCTCGGTCTCCGGACGGGATGGCCCGCGCGAAGCGGGCCGCGTCCGGGTTATCGAGCGGCGTCCCGCCGCGGCAAGGCCCGACGGGTTCAGTTGCCGGAGGCGGCCGCGTTCTTGAGGCTGCCGAGGTCCGGGAAGGGCTCGTCGGTCTTGAAGAAGTGGAAGCCGCGATGGTCCACCTCGCGGGCCGTGTCGGGCTCGGCCTCCCAGGGGCCGAGGAGCTGCCAATCCTTGTGGCCGAGCTCCGTCGGCAGCATGGCGCCCGACTTCGCCACCAGCCACGCGTCCGGCGCGGCCTTGGAGACCCAGCATCGG
>CAXTFP010000565.1:0-1613 GCA_964243135.1 uncultured Lichenihabitans sp. | reverse complement strand
AGCCCGGCACCTTTCGCCGGCCGGTCCGCGTTGCCGCAGCGACTGGAACCGAGAGGGACGACATGGAGCAGGCACGCCGCCTGGGCGACGGGAACACCACCCAGCAGCTCAAGGACGACATCGACTCCGGCCGCACCGGCGACAAGAACGTCACGGCCGATCCCGGCATGGCGGCGCTCGGCACCTGCGACGAGGCCGCCGGCACGCCGCCCACGCCCGCGCGGGTCGCCCTGGCGCGCGAGCAGGAGAAGAAGCTCGGCCGCATCGCCACCGCGAACGACAAGCCCAAGACCAACGCCCCCATGATGCTGATGATCGGCGCCATCGTGCTGGTGGTCGTCCTCGTGGTCGCGTTCTTCCTCGCGCGATGAACCCGTCGGCGCAGGGGGGCCTCGGCCGGGCCGCGCTGGCGGCGGGGTCCGTCGCGGCCCTGACGAGCGTCGTCGGCCTGGCGCTCGCGGCCGAGGTCGAGGGCAAGGCGCCGCTCCGCCCCATCAACGCCACAAGCCACTGGCTCAACGGCGACGACGCCGGGCTCTTCGGGGACGCCGACCTCCGCCGCACGGGGGTGGGCCTCGCCACCCACCACGCCGCCTGCCTGTTCTGGGCGCTGCCCTTCGTGGCATGGCAGCGCCGGCGTCCCGCCGGGACCCCCGGCGCGCTGCTGCGCGATGCCGCCGTCATGGCAGGGATCGCCGCGGCCGTGGACTACGGCGCCACGCCGAAGCGCTTCACGCCGGGCTGGGAGCTCGTGCTCACGAAGCGCGGCATGGCGGGCGTCTACGCGGCCTTGGCCCTCGGCTTCGCGGCCGGCGCCTCGCTCGACCGGCCGCGCGCGCCTTGAGGCGGGATCCGCGTCGACAGGGCGCGGCGGATCGGTAGAGTGCGGCCGAGCCGACAGCGAGACCCGACCCATGCCCGACCGAAGCCGCCCCGCGGCCGACACCTTCATGGCGGCCGAGATCCGCGACACGCCGGCCGCCGTGGCGCGCCTGCTCGACACACAGGGGTCCGCGCTGGCGGCGCTCGGGCGCGCGCTGCGGGCGCGCGACCCCGCCGTGGTGGTGACCTGCGCGCGGGGCTCATCCGACCACGCCGCGGGCTTCTTCAAATACCTCGTCGAGATCCTGCTCGGCGTGCCCGTGGCCTCGGTGGGACCCTCCGTGGCGTCGGTCTACGGCGCTCCGCTGCGGCTCGCGGGCGCCGCCGTCGCGTCGGTGTCGCAGTCGGGCCGGAGCCCCGACATCGTGGCGCTCCAGGCCGCGGCGCGCGGTGCCGGCGCCTTCTCGATCGCCCTGGTCAACCAGGACGGCTCGCCGCTGGCCGAGGGCGCCGACGCCGTGGTGCCGCTCGGATCCGGGGTCGAGCGCAGCGTCGCGGCCACCAAGACCTGCGTGGCCTCGGCCGCGGCCCTGGCCGCGATCGTGGCCGAGTGGCGCGACGACGCGGCCTTACGCGCCGCCGTGGCCGGCCTCCATGTTGGTGCGCAGCAGCACCGGACCGCCGCCGGTCATGGTCGCGCGGAGCTTGGCCACACATTTCGCCGGCTCCCAATAGGTGACGCGCGGGTCGGTGAGGCCGGCCAGCGCCAGGATCGCCGGGTAGTCCTTGGC
>CAXTFP010000564.1:0-2531 GCA_964243135.1 uncultured Lichenihabitans sp. | reverse complement strand
CGTGTCGGACCGAGCCCGCAGGCCGCCCCTGCCGCCCACGCGGCGGTCCAGCGTCGCGGCCATGCGCTCGGCCGCGGCGCGGGCGGCGAGGCGGCGCGGCTCGAGCAGCAGGATGCGGCCGCCGCCCGTCCAGGGCTCGTCGAGCAGGGCCAGGGGCACCCGCGTGGTCTTGCCGGCGCCGGGCGGGGCCACCAGCACGGCGGAGCGGCCGTCACGCAGGGCCGCGCGGAGGGCCGGCAGGGCGTCATCGATCGGCAGAGGTGTCAAGGCGGGCGGCACGGGCCATGCAGGGCGGGTCCGACCGGGGCGGCAGGATGACGATCGTGCGGCATCCTGGCGGCCCCCTTCTCCCCGCCGGAGATAAGGGCTATCTGGGGGGCGCTTCGGCGCACTGCCGCAGCCTGTACCGGGTCGCCGTCGAAGGCACAATGATGTCTCAGGAAAGAGCCGCCGGGGCCGATCCCGCCGCCATGCCGGCCGGCGCCCCCGCGCCCGACGCCGCCCTGCCGGCGGGCAATCCCGCCGCGGTGTCGGTGGGGGCCGCGGCCCACCACCATGCCAAGGACAGTTTCGGGAAGCTGACGCTGGGCTCGATCGGCGTCGTCTACGGCGACATCGGCACGAGCCCACTCTACGCGCTGAAGACGGCCCTGCAGCATGGCGGCACGGGGAACCCGCCCCAAGCCGAGGTGATCGGCATCATCTCGCTGCTGATCTGGGCCTTGTTGATCACGGTGACGGCGAAATACGTCCTTTTTCTGATGCGGGCCGACAACAAGGGGGAGGGCGGGACGCTGTCACTGATGGCCCTGGCCCAGCACGCGCTGGGGCGCCGGGGCGGGGCCGTGTTCCTGCTGGGTGTGATCGGGGCGGCACTGTTCTCGGGCGACGCCATCATCACGCCGGCCATCTCGGTCCTGTCGGCCGTGGAGGGCCTCGGCGTCGCGGAGGCGAGCCTCGTGCCCTACATCCTGCCCATCACCGTGGTGATCCTGATCGGGCTCTTCTCGGTGCAGCGGTCCGGCACGGCCCGGGTGGCGTCCTTCTTCGGCCCGGTCATGGTGGTGTTCTTCGCGCTGATCGGCGGGCTCGGCCTGTTCCACATCTTCGACGCGCCGGTGGTGCTGACGGCCTTCGACCCGGTCCTGGGCCTGCGCTTCCTGTTCGGCAACGGGACCGCCGGCTTCGTGACGCTGGGCCTCGTGTTCCTGGCCGTGACGGGCGCCGAGGCGCTTTACGCCGACATGGGGCATTTCGGCCGCAAGCCCATCCAGGTGGCCTGGATCTCGTTCGTGCTGCCGGCGCTGCTGCTCAACTACCTCGGCCAGGGCGCGTTGGTGATCCACGACCACGCGACCGTGAAGGACCCGTTCTACCTGATGGTACCGGGCTGGGCGCTGATCCCCTTCGTGGCGCTGTCGACGCTCGCCACCGTGATCGCCAGTCAGGCCGTCATCACGGGCGCCTTCTCGCTCATCCGCCAGGGGATCCAGCTCGGCCTGCTGCCCCGCATGGAGATCCTGCACACGTCCGAGACCACCGAGGGGCAGATCTTCGTGCCGCGCGCCAACCGCATGATGCTGGTGGGCGTGCTGCTGCTGGTGTTCCTGTTCAAGTCGTCCGACGCGCTCGCCAACGCCTACGGCATCGCGGTCACCGGCACGATGGTGGTGACGACCTCGCTCGCCTGGTTCGTCGTCACCAAGCTGTGGAAGTGGCCGCCGATCGGGGCGGTGCCGCTGATCGGCTTCTTCCTCGCCATCGACGTGGCATTCCTGCTCGCCAACTTCGTCAAAGTGCTGGACGGCGGCTGGGTGCCGCTGCTGCTCGCCTCCTTCTCGATGCTGCTGATGTGGACCTGGGTGCGCGGCACGGCGCTGCTGGCCGCCAAGGCGCACCGGGACTCGAGGTCTACCCGCGGCCTCATCGCCATGCTGGCTGAGAGCAAGCCCGTCCGCGTGCCCGGCACGGCCATCTTCCTGACCAGCGACCCCGAGGTGGCGCCCTCGTCGCTGATGCACAACCTGAAGCACAACAAGGTGCTGCACGAGCGCATCGTCATCATGTCGGTGAAGACCACGGACGCGCCGCGCGTGGCGCCGGCCAACCGCTACAAGATCGAGCCCATGTCGGACAGCTTCACGGCCATCACGCTGAGCTACGGCTACATGGAGATCCCGCGCATGCCGGCCGCGCTGGCGACGCTGCGCAAGGCCGGGCTGAAGTTCGACATCATGACGACATCCTTCTTCCTCGGGCGGCGCACCCTCAAGGTGTCGAGTCACTCTTTCATGCCGAAGTGGCAGGATCACCTGTTCATCGCCCTGTCGAAGCAGGCCGCCACGGCGACGGACTTCTTCTCGATCCCGTCGGACCGCGTGGTGGAGCTCGGCGCCCAGGTCTCGGTCTGAGACCATCCGCGGATGATCACCGCCCTCTGTCGCTCATCCCCGCGCAGGCGGGGATCCAGCGCCAAAAGGCGCCCGTAGGCCGACGACATGCGCCCGCGTTCCCCTCAGCGCGCCATGGCA
>CAXTFP010000563.1:0-2546 GCA_964243135.1 uncultured Lichenihabitans sp. | reverse complement strand
GACGGCAGCCATGCCATGCTGAACCTCGCCCGGCTGCGCGTCGAGCGCGGGGGATTGCGCAGCGTGCAGCTCCGGCAGGGCGACATCTACGCCCTGCCAGTGGAGCGCGACGGCTACGACCTCGTCGTGGTGCATCAGGTGCTCCACTACCTCGACGAGCCGGCCCGCGCCCTGCGCGAGGCGGCCCGCGCGCTGCGGCCCGGCGGGCGGCTGCTCGTCGTCGACTTCGCCCCCCACGCCGACGAAAGCCTGCGGGCCACCCACGCCCATCGCCGGCTCGGCTTCGCGCGGGGCGAGATCGACGGCTTCCTGCGCGACGCCGGCCTCGACGCCCTGCCGGCCCGCGACGTGGCGCCCCTGGATGGCGAGGCCGACAAGCTGACGGTGTCGCTGTGGATGGGGCGCGACCGCCGCACCCTGTCGGACGCGCCCGTCGCGCTGCACCGGGACGTCGCGTGACCGCGCCGGCCCGCCGTGCGGCCCGTCCCCCGCTTTCGACCGTCAAGGATCACCGATGACCGCGCCCGACACCCTGCGCCCGAGCCGCCTGCCGGGCGCCCCGATCCGCGTCTCCTTCGAGTTCTTCCCGCCGAAGTCGGCCGAGGCCGAGGCCGCGCTGTGGCGCAGCGTCGAGCGTCTGGCGCCGCTCGACCCCGACTTCGTATCCGTCACCTACGGGGCCGGCGGCTCGACGCGCGAGCGCACCCACAACACCGTGGCGCGCATCGTCCGCGACACCCACCTGAAGCCCGCCGCCCACCTCACCTGCGTGGGCGCCACGCGGGCGGAGATCGACGGCGTGGTGCGCGACTATTGGGGGGCCGGCGTGCGCCACATCGTGGCGCTGCGCGGCGACCCCGAGGGCGGGGTCGGCAGCCGCTTCGCGCCGCATTCCGGCGGCTACGAGAGCTCGGCCGACCTCGTGCGCGGCATCAAGGCGCTCGGCGACTTCGAGGTGTCGGTCTCGGCCTATCCCGAGAAGCACCCCGAGAGCGCCAGCTTCGACGCCGACATCGATGGGCTTCAGGCCAAGGTCGATGCGGGGGCGACCCGCGCCATCACCCAGTTCTTCTTCGACAACAGTCTGTACCTCCGCTACGTCGACCGGGTGCGGGCGCGGGGGCTCGACATCCCGATCGTGCCCGGCATCGTCTGCATCCAAAACTTCAAGCAGACCGCGAACTTCGCCCGCAGGACCGGCGCCACCGTGCCGGACTGGCTCGGGGACCGCTTCGCCGGCCTGGAGGACGACCCCGCCACGCACCAGTTGGTGGCGGCGGGCGTCGCGGCCGAGCAGGTGCTCGACCTCGTCGACCAGGGCGTGCGCGACTTCCACTTCTACACGATGAACCGGGCCGAACTGGTCTATGCCATCTGCCGCCTGCTGGGCCTGAAGCCGGAAGCGGAGCGCGCCGCGGCGTGAGGCCGGCGCGGCGAGGTTGAAGGGGCTCCGTCCGCCGCGCATGATGCGGCGACACACCGGAGCCGAATCCATGCCGACCCGCAGCATCGTGCTCACCGAGGAGCAGGACAGGCTCGTCGAAGCCCTCGTGCGCAGTGGCCGCTACGGCGACGTTGGCGAGGTGGTGGACGAGGGACTGCGCCTCGTCGAGGAGCAGAACGTCGGGGATGCCCAGGGCGGGTGGACGCTCGACGAACTCCGTGCCGCCGCGCAGGTCGGGGTCGAGGCGATCGAGAGGGGTGAATACATCGAGTTCGCCGACGCGTCGGAACTCGCCGCCTATCTGGAAACCCTCGCCGACGAGGTCCTCTCCGGCAAGGACGTTCAGTGACTTCAGGATCTTGGCGAGTTTCACTCGGCATCGAGGCTCGACGGGACTTCATCGAGATCGTCAGATTTTCGCGGTCCAGGTTCGGTCAGGCTCAGGCCGGAGCTTATAAATCCCTCATCGCCGCGGCGGTCCTCGACCTCCAGTCTGGTCCGCAGGTCGCGGGAAGCATCGTGAGGGACGACATCGGGCCGGGTTTCCGCACGCTCCACGTCTCGCGCCGGGGGCGTCGCGGTCGTCACGTGCTGCTCTATCGCACGGCCGGACCGAGGACCATCGAGGTGGTCCGCATCCTCCACGACCGCATGAACATCCCGCAGCACCTGCCGCCGGACGCTCTCTGACGAGCCCTCACCCGCCCCGCCGCTCGCGGAAGAAGGCCCGCAGCATGTCGGCCGCCTCCGTCTCGCGCAATCCGCCGTAGACCTCGGGCGCGTGGTGGCAGGTGGGCTGCGCGTAGAAGCGGGGCCCGTGGTCGACGGCGCCGCCCTTCGGGTCGGGCGCCGCGTAGTAGAGGCGCCGCAGCCGCGCGAAGGAGATGGCGCCGGCGCACATGGCGCAGGGCTCCAGCGTCACATAGAGGTCGCACCCGGCGAGCCGCTCGGAGCCAAGCGCCGCGCAGGCGGCCCGGATCGCCAGAATCTCGGCGTGGGCCGTCGGGTCGCGGTCGGCGATCGTGCGGTTGCCGGCCGAGGCCAGGACGAGGCCGTCGCGCGCCACGGCGGCGCCCACCGGCACCTCGCCCCGCGCGGCGGC
>CAXTFP010000562.1:0-2552 GCA_964243135.1 uncultured Lichenihabitans sp. | reverse complement strand
GTAGTGACCTTCGGCATTTTTGTAAACTATGGTTCACAGTCGCATGATCATCAAGCGATGCTCAGCGATCGGCGCTCGCGCAAATGCGGCCAGGCGCAGTTTCAGCGCTCCCCATCGTCGAGCCTCACGCCATCCAGCCCCAAGCGGCGGCCCGAAGGCGTCCGCACCACCACGGACACGCGCTGCAGGCGAAGGTTCGCCGTGGGTGCGGTGCCCGGCGGCGGTGCGCCGAAGCCCTTCGGCGCCGCCAGACGGATCGCGGCGGGCGTCGCTTCGGGCTTGAGGTCGCTCGCGTCGTCCTTGCCGGTCCCGGGCGGGGCAGGGGCCACGTCGGCGGGCAGCGCCAGCACCGTCACGGCGCCGCCCGTGCGTTCGACCCCGAAGCCGAGGCCGCGCGCCTCGGCCGGGACGGGATCACCGGACAGGACGTCGCGGGCCAGGATCATGGCCGAGACCACCTCCAGGGGGGTGCGGGTCGCGGTCCAGGCGCCGCCGAGCGCGCGGGCCAGAGACGGCACTAGGAAACCCGCCACGACCAGCGCCACCAGCGCCTCGACCAGCGTGAAGCCGCCCCGCCGCCGGGCGCCGGGACTACCCCCCTTCGACGATGTCGACATGGCCGTCCGCCCAATCGACGCGCGCCCGCAGCACGCGGGCGCCCTTGGCGAAGCGCAGCACCGCGCCGCAGCCCGACCCGTCCGGCCGGAATAGCACCGCCGCCCCGCCCCCGCCGGTCCGGCAGTTGCCGCCCGACGTCAGGGAGAAGGCGACGTCGGCCGGGATCGCCACAATCGCTGAGCCCGCTGACAGGCGCCGCGCGCCGGGGTCGAACCGCGCCGCCACGGGCCGGCCGCTGGCCGCCGCGGCCGTGCGGGCTTCCCGCAGCAGCGAGGCCGAGGAACTGACGAGGGCGAGGAGCCGCGGCGGCGTGGTGCCGGCCGCCACCAGCGGGTAGGCGAAGGACAGGATCAGGATCGTGATGGCTAGCGCCGCCACGGCCTCGATCAGCACGAAGCCGGCGCGGGAGGCGCGTCGACGCGTGTCGGACAAGCTGAAGTCTATGCTGACCTTCTTTTCTTCCTCTCCCTCATCCTGAGCAGGGTGCGGAGCGCCCGTGTCGAAGGACGCAGACGCAGCCCGCCTCCTCGCGGAGGGCGCCTGCGTCCTTCGACACGGCCCTTCGGGCCTGCTCAGGATGAGGACGGATGGAAGAACGACGCCGCTGGTTTCAATAGCTGGCGATCTGGTTCGGGCCGCCATCGGGTTCGCCTCCCTTGCCGCCGGGGCCGCCCGAGGTGATGTCGTAGGGCCGGCCGTTGCCGCCGGGCGCGCGGTAGTTATACGGGTTGTTCCAGGGATCGCGCGGCACGTTGGTGCCCTTCACGTAGGGGCCGCCCCAGCTCTGCACGTTGGCCGGCCGGGTGTTCAGCGCCTGCAGCCCCTCCTGGCTGGTCGGGTATCGGCCGGCGTCGAGGTAGAACAGGTCGAGCGCGTTCTTGAAGCTCTCGATCTGGATGTGTGCGGTGCGGACCTTGGCCTCGGCGAGCTGGCCGAAGACCCGCGGCGCCACGAGGCCCACCAGAAGCCCGATGATCGCCAGCACCACCAGCATCTCGACCAGCGTGAAGCCCGCCTGCCGCGCCGCCACCCGCCGCAGGCGCCCGGCGCGGTCCCGCAGCGTGACCCCCGTGTCGGTCGAACCGTCCATTCCTGCTCTATCCGTCATCTCAAAGGACCGCCTGGTTGACGCTGACCAGCGCCGACATGATCGTGACCATCAGCCCGCCGATCAGCCCCGCGATGAACAGGATCGCGGTGGGGCCGATCACGGCCGACAGCCCGTCGAGCCGCTTTTCCAGCTGGACGGCGTAGAGGCCGCCGGCCTCGCCCGCGACCTTGGCGAGCTCGCCCGTCTCCTCGCCGATGCGGACCATGCGGACCGCCACTGGCGGCAGCAGCTTTACCCCGCCCAGCGCCTCGTGCAAACGCCCGCCGCGGCGCACGGCGTCGCCGACCTCGGCCAGGGCCGCGCGCCCGTCGGCCCCGACCGCGTCCTCCAGCACCTTCAAAGCCTCCGTCAGCGGCACGCCCTGGGCCAGCAGCACCGACAGGTTCGACAGGAAGCGCGACGTGCGCCACAGCCGCCAGATGCCGGAGATGCCGGGCAGGGCGAGGAAGCCGTACAGGAGCGCGCCGCGCACCGCGGCGGTGCGCCACGCGAGGAGCCCCGCCAGGAGCACGCCCGCGGCGCCGGCGCCGATAGCCGTCTCGTTGGCGATCAGCCCGTCCGACAGCGCCAGGACGAAGCGCACCAGGGCGCCGGGATCGCTGCCCGAATCCGCGAAGAGGCCCGAGAAGTTCGGGATGACGCTGATGAGGAAGAACACCAGCACGCCCGTCGCCGAGACGATGAGGAAGGCCGGGTAGCGCAGCGATCCCGTCACCTTCTCGCTCAGGCGATGGGTGCGCTCGCGCTGAGCCGCCACGGCCGCGAAGACGCCGTCGAGGTCGCCGGTGGCGTCCGCCACCTTGGCCATCGCCACGAGGTCCTT
>CAXTFP010000561.1:0-2560 GCA_964243135.1 uncultured Lichenihabitans sp. | reverse complement strand
TGGGCGCGCTGTCGCCCCGCACCCGCAACGCCCAGGTCGCCCTGTACCAGAACGGCGACGTCGACTACCTCGTGGCCACCGACGCCATCGGCATGGGGCTGAACCTCGACGTCGACCACGTGGCCTTCGCGGGCGAGCGCAAGTTCGACGGCTGGCAGTACCGCCGCCTCAACCCCGCCGAGATCGGGCAGATCGCCGGCCGCGCCGGGCGCCACGTCAAGGACGGCACCTTCGGCACCACGGGCCGCTGCCCGGGCTTCGAGGAGGACCTCGTCGAAGCCCTGGAGGACCACCGCTTCGACCCGATCTCCACGCTGCAGTGGCGCAACTCGGACCTCGACTTCTCCACGGTCGCGACCCTCCAGGCGTCGCTGGAGGTGTTCCCCAACGAGCATGGCCTGACGCGCGCGCCCCTCGGCGAGGACGTGATGGTGCTGGACATCGCGGCCCGGGACGAGGCCGTGCGCCGGACCGCCAAGACCCGCGCCGACGTGGCCCGCCTGTGGGACGTGTGCCAGGTGCCGGACTACCGCAAGTCGTCGCCCGCCGCCCATGCCGAGCTCGCGCTGGCGCTCTACGGCTACGTCGTGCGGGCCGGCCACGTGCCGGACGACTGGTTCGGCGGACAGGTGGGTCTCTACGACCGGACGGAGGGCGACATCGACGCGCTGTCGGGCCGCATCGCCCAGGTCCGCACCCTGACGTACATCGCCAACCGGCCCGATTGGCTGCGCGATCCCGAGCATTGGCAGGGCGTCACGCGTCAGCTAGAGGACAGGCTGTCCGACGCCCTGCACGACAGGCTGGCCCAGCGCTTCGTCGACCGGCGGACGAGCGTGTTGATGCGGCGGTTGAGAGAGAACGCGATGTTGGAAGCGGAGATCACCGCCGGCGGCGACGTGATGGTGGAAGGCCAGCACGTGGGCCAGCTGCACGGATTCCGGTTCACACCCGATCCGCTGGCCGCGGGCGAGGCCGCGAGAGCCCTCAACGCCGCCGCTCTCAAGGCGCTGGGCGGCGAGATCGAGTCCCGGGCCGACCGCTTCTCCGCGGCCGTCGACGAAAGCTTCGCGCTCGCCAACGACGGCACGATCCGCTGGCTCGGCGACCCCGTGGCCAAGCTCAGCGCCGGCGACAAGCTGCTGGCGCCCCGCGCCCGCATCGTAGCGGACGAGTACCTCACCGGCCCGGCGCTGGAAACCGTGCAGCGCCGCCTCGACCTGTGGCTGGCCCAGCACGTGAAGAAGCACCTGGGCGTGCTGTTCGAGCTCGAAGCCGGCGAGGGGCTGGACGGCATCGTGCGCGGCATCGCCTTCCAGGTGGCGGAAGCGCTCGGCGTGCTCGAACGCTCGCGCGTCGCCGAGGAGATGAAGGGCCTCGACCAGACGGCGCGCGGCACGCTGCGCAAGCTCGGCCTGCGCTTCGGCGCCTACCACATCTACCTGCCGGCCCTGGTGAAGCCGGCGCCGCGCGCCCTCGCGGCGCAGCTCTGGGCGCTGCGCCACGGCGGCGTCGAGGCCACCAAGGGGCTCGATGAGGTGCCGCACCTCGCGGCCTCGGGCCGCACCTCCTTCGCGGCCGACCCCGAGGTGCCGAAGGGCCTCTACCGGGCGGCCGGCTTCCGCGTCTGCGGCGCCCGCGCCGTGCGGGTCGACATCCTGGAGCGGCTGGCCGACCTCATCCGCCCCGCCATCGCCTATCGCCCCGGCACGACGCCCGGCGCGCCCCCGCCCGGCACCGCGGACGGCGACGCTTTCGTCACCACCGTGCAGATGACCTCGCTGGCCGGCTGCTCGGGCGAGGATTTCGCCTCGATCCTGAAGGCGCTCGGCTACGTGCTGGATCGCCGCCCCGGCCCGCCCATCACCGTGCCGCTGCTGCCGGTGGCGCCGGTCGTGCCGCTGAAGCCGGTCGAAGCCGCGCTCGCGGCCTCGGACGGCGAGGCGGTCGCCGTCGCGGGGGGCGAGGCCCCACTCGAAGCCGACGACGCCGGATCGGAGGCGGGCGAGGCCGCGCCCGAGGCGGCCGAAGCCCCGGCGGAAGCCCTGTCGCCCGACGCCGAACCCGCGCGGGACGACCCCGCACCGGCTGAGGCCGGCTTCGCCGACATTCCGGTCGACGACGGCACGCTGGTGGACGGCATGGGGCTGCTGCGCTCCGATCCCCCCGCGCCGGAGCCCGAATCCGTGACGGTGTCGGACGCCGAGGAGCACGAGGCGGCCGAGGCCGCCGCGCCAGAGGTGCCGGCCGCCGCGGATCCGGCGCCCGACGCCGAGTTCCACCACGCCGGGGAACCCGCGCCGACCGCGGACGCGGGCGAGCCCGCCGTGGAGGCGACGGCGCAGGAGATCCCTGCCCCGGAGGCCGAAGCGCCGGCGGACGGCGCGGCCGCCGCCGAACCCGTGGAGGCCCCGGCCGAACCCGAAGCGCCGGCCGAGCCGGTGCTCATCGAGGTGTGGCGACCGCATCGCACCAACCAGCATTTCCAGCGGCGCCCCGAGCGGGGCGGCCCCCGCCGTGAAGGCCGGCCGAACGACCGGCGCGGCCCGGCACCCCAGAC
>CAXTFP010000560.1:0-2578 GCA_964243135.1 uncultured Lichenihabitans sp. | reverse complement strand
ATACCGTCTCGGCCAGGCAGCCGATCATCAGCGAGGCCGGGAACGGCCAGGGCTGCGAGCCGAGATAGGTGACGGCGCCGCAGGCGATGCCGGCCTCCTCGCCGATTTCGCGCCGCACGGCGTCGTCGATCGTTTCCCCGGGTTCGAGGAAGCCGGCGAGGCAGGAATACATGCCGGCGGGGAAGCGCGGCTGCCGGCCCAGGAGGCAGCGGTCCCCGTCCGTCGCCAGCATGATGACCACGGGATCGGTGCGCGGGAAGTGGTGCAGCCCGCAGGCGGGGCACTCGCGCCGCCAGCCGCTTGTCGAGGGGAGGGTCGGCGTCCCGCAGCGGCCGCAGAAGCCGTAGGTGGCGTGCCAGGACAGGAGCGACTTGCCTTCCGCGAGCGCGCCGAGGTCGTCGGCCGGGACGCTCCCGTCGGTCGCCAACTGGCGCAGCCCGACCAGCGCGAGGTCGGGGCGCGCCTCCAGCGGGTCGCCGGGTGCCGCATCGACCTGTGTGGCGAAGGCCGGTCCGCGCGCGTCGCGGCCGAGGAAGGCCCGCACCGCCTCGGAGCCGAGGCGCGCGGCTTCCCCGAGCGCGAACCAGGGGTCCACCGCGCCGCCGGACCCGCGCCGGACCACAACGCCGTCGCCGAGCACCAGCATCGTCCGGGCCGCGGGCGAGGCCGCGACCTCGGCCTGGAAACCCGCGTCGTCGCGCCGGTTGGCCAGCCGGTCGAGCCGGTTGTGGGCGAAGCCCAGGGTGGCGGCGGTCCTCGCGAAGTCCTGGGCGGTCATGGGTTCACTCGGCGTGGGAAGGGGCTGCCCCTCTTCTATCGGCTCGCCGCCCCCATCAGAAGCCCAGCGCGCTGCCGATGCGCTGCGCGAGGTCCCGTGCCGCATCCGCGTCGCGGGGCACGGGCGTGCCGCGGCCCCAGACCGGCGCGGGCCAGGCCTCGTCGCCCGCGAAGCGCGCCACGACGTGGACGTGGAGCTGCGGCACCACGTTGCCGATGGCGCCCACGTTCATCTTCTCGGCCCCGGTCGCGCCTTCGAGGGCGCGCGACGCCGCCGCGACCACCTCGATGAGGGCGGCCCGCTCCGGCGCGTCGAGGTCGGTGATCTCCCGCAGCTCCGGCCGCCGCGGCACCAGGACGAGCCACGGGTAGCGGGCGTCGTCCATCAGCAGGACGCGGCAGAGCGGGAGGTCGCCGATGGGATGCGTGTCGGCGGCGAGCCGGGAGTGGAGGGCGAAGGTGGTCATGATATCTCGGCCTTCCTGGCGATCCCTTGTCATCAAGCAATGAATGTAGAACTAGTCAGCATCAGAAAACATCGATCATTGAAGCGGAGCTTCGATACTGGTTTCAAAAGGCCCTCGGCCTTTTGCGAGTTTCAGGGCGGAGCCCTGAACGACTGAAAAGGACTTTGAAACTCAACCATAGGGCTAAAACACGTCGTCCGGTGCTTCGCCTGAAGCATTCGACAGCGAGTCTATGAAGGCCGTCCCGAGCTCAATAAGCTCTGTCGCGGTCCACCACGTGCCGTAGCGGCTCGCCCCGCTCCAGCGCCAGTATCTGCCCGGCGACGAGGTCGGCGATCGACCCCGGGTCGGACAGCGCGGCGTTGTGGGGCGTGACGGTCACGGCGGGGTGGCGCCACAGGGGAGAGGCGGGGTCGAGCGGCTCGCGCTCGAACACGTCGAGGGTCGCGGCCGCCAGCGTGCCGTCGTCGAGGCAGCGCAGGATGTCGGCTTCGCGCTGGAGCCCGCCGCGGCCCGCGTTGATCAGCACCGGGCCGCCGAGCCGCCCGTCGCGCGCCAGCCGGCGGAACAGCGCGGCGTCGAGCAGGCCGGCCGTGTCGGGCGTCAGCGGCAGCACCACCACGAGGATATCGGTGCGCCCGAGGAAGGCGCCGAGGTCCTCGGCACCCGCGAAGCAGGGCAGGTCCGGCACGCGCTTCGGGGAACGGCTCCAGCCCGCCACGTCGAAGCCCACGGCCCGCAGCTTCAGGGCGGCATCGACCCCGAGCACCCCGAGCCCCATCACGCCGACCCGCACGGCGCGGGCCGCCGGCTGGTATGGGTCGTCGGTCCAGCGGGCCTCGCGCTGCTGGCGGGCGTAGCGCCGCGCCTGCCGGTGGTGGATCAGCACGTGGAGCAGCACCCACTCGCTCATGCGCGCCGTCAGGTCGGGGTCGACCACGCGGGCGATGGGGACGCCGGCCGGCAGGGTCGCGTCGGCGAGGAGATGGTCGACGCCGGCGCCGAGCGAGAAGATCGCCTCGACGGCCGGCAGGCCCGCGAAGGCGCCGGGAGGGTGGCGCCACGCCGCGACGTAGCGCACGGCCGCGGGGTCGAGGCCGTCGCCGAGCGCCGCGACGCGCAGGTGCGGCAGGCGCGCCGCGAAACCAGCGACCCAGGGCTCGGCCTCGGCGCGGTCCGCGCCGACCGACACCAGCAGGGCGTCCCCCCTCATGCGGCCCGCTCGGCGGCGGGCGGGGCGGCGCCGATCCGCTCGATCACGGGGTGGCGGGGGGCGGCCGGCGCTTCCCCGACGCGGCAGGCACGCCGCAGCAGGGCCGCGGCCACGTCCGCGG
>CAXTFP010000559.1:0-2584 GCA_964243135.1 uncultured Lichenihabitans sp. | reverse complement strand
CCGCGACCCGCTTGCCCGACGAGCGCCGCACGGCGGGCGCCATCACGGCCTTGCGCACCTCCACGGCCCCGCAGGACGGGCAGCTCACCTGTCCGGCCTCGCTCTGCCGGTCGAAGGCGTCGCTGTCGGGGAACCAGGCCTCGAAGCCGTGGTCCCGCGGGCACAGCAGGGCGTAGCGGATCATCGCGGCGTCACGCCGCGAGCAGCGTGTCGAGCTGGCCGGCTTGGTCGAGGGCGAAGAGGTCGTCGCAGCCGCCGACGTGGCGCTCGCCGATGAAGATCTGCGGGACGCTGGTCCGGCCCTGGGCGCGTTTCGTCATGGCGGCCCGGCCCGCCCGGTCGCCCGACACGTCGATCTCCTCGAACACCACGTCCTTGCGGCGCAGCAGGGACTTGGCTTCGCTGCAGTAAGGGCAGAAACGCGTGGTGTAGATCGTCACGGGAGCCATGGGCCGAGGTCCTCGGGTCGGTAGGTGTGTCTCATATGGACTCGTCAACTTTCCGTAACAACCCGCGCGAAGACCAGCACGTCGACCCCCGCGGCCCCCGCCCGAAGCAGCGCGCGCGCCGCGGCGTCGAGCGTCGAGCCGGTGGTCAGCACGTCGTCGACCAGCAACAGGCGCCGCCCCGCGACGGCGCCCGTGAGGTCGGGCGCCACTGCGAAGGCGCCCTGGACGTTGCTCAGGCGCTGGGGGCGCGTCATGCCGACCTGGCTCTCGGTGGGCTTCACGCGCCGCAGCGCCATCGGGTCCCAGGGGACGCTGGAGAAGCGCGACACTTCCCGGGCCAGCAGGGCGGCCTGGTTGAACTGGCGCCGCCACAGGCGCAGGCGGTGGAGCGGCACCGGCACGATCAGGTCGGCCTCGGCCAGCAGCTCCGCCCCGGCCCGCCCCATCCAGGCTCCGAGCGGGCGGGCCAGATCGAGCCGGTCGCCGTATTTCAGCGCGTGCATCAGGCGGCGCGCCGGGCCGTCCTCGAACAGCGCCACGGCCCTGGCGCGGCCATAGGCCGGCGGGCGGGCGATCGCCTCGGGCGACAGCAGGCCCGGCCCGAGGTCCTGGGCGAAGGGGATGCCGAGCCGCTCGCAGAAGGGGCGCTCGATGAAGCGCATGCCGCGCCAGCAGGCCGCGCAGAGCCCTCGCCCCGACTCCACCGTGCGGCGACAGGACAGGCAGGCCGGCGGAAACACGACGTCGAGCGCGCCGCGGCCGATCCCTGCGGCCGCCGCAGAGAGGCGCACCCGCAGGGGAGCTCGGGGCGCCGGTGGTTCGGTGGCGACGTCGTGCATCTGCCGGTATTTACGGCCGGCCGCCATCCCGTCGCAAGGGCACGGCCGCAGATCCGCCCGACCGGCGCCGCGCCGTCGCCATGGCGGCGCCGGGCGGTGTGGCGCCGCATCGACAGGGCGCGAGACGAGCCTTTTCAAGACCGCGACGCATGGTTAAACCCGAGGGGAGCCGTGACAGCGAGGCGGCTCGGCCCGCCCATCCCGCCCGATCGGAACGATCCTCGATGAAGTTCACGCAAGCGGTCTGGCGCTCGGCGGTCCCGGTCCTGGCGCTCGCCGCCGTCCTCGCGGGCCCGGCGCGCGCCAACCCGACCGTCGTGGTGGATGCCGCGAGCGGCGAGGTGCTCTACCAGGACATGGCGACGGCGCCCTGGTTTCCAGCCTCCACCACCAAGCTGATGACCACCTACGTGGCGCTGAGCAAGGTCCGCGAGGGCAGGTTGAGCCTCGACACGCCGCTGCGCGTCTCCACCTACGCGGCCAGCATGGCGCCCTCGAAGATGGGGTTCCGCCCCGGCACGCTGGTGACGCTCGACAACGCCCTGAAGATGCTGATGGTGAAGTCGCCCAACGACATCGCCGTCACCATCGCCGAGGGCATCTCGGGCTCGGTGCCGGCCTTCGCGGACGAGATGAACGCCTACGCGCAGAGGCTCGGGCTGCACGAATCGCATTTTGTGAACCCCAACGGCCTGCCCGACCCGCAGCATTATTCCTCGGCCCGCGACATGGCGATGATCGCCCGCGGGCTGATCCGCGACTTTCCCGAGGAGCACGACCTGTTCAACATCGGCGCCCTGGAGTTCAGCGGCCGCATCATCCCCAATCACAACGGGCTGCTCGGGCGCTATCCCGGCGTCGACGGCATGAAGACCGGCTACACCTGCTCGGCCGGCTACAACGTGGTGGAAAGCGCCACGCGGGGCGACAAGCGCCTGCTCGTGGTCATCATGGGCGCGCCCTCGACCAGCCAGCGCAACCTCAAGGCCGTGTCGCTGTTCGAAAGATACTTCGGCAGCCCCGGCAGCGGCTTCGGCGACATCTCGGCCCTGCCGTCGAGCGACGTCGTCGAGCCGCCGGACCTGCGCGGCCAGATCTGCGGCCCCGGCCGGCACAGCGCCATCGCCGAGGCTGAGGCGGAGGACGCCGCCATCGGCCTGTCGCCGTCCTCGACCGCACCCGCCGCGGCGGCCGCGCCGCTGTTCGGGCGCACGCCGGAGCGCGCCGACCTCGTCAACATGGCGGCGGCGCCCGCGACGCCCTTGAGCGGCCCGGCCGCCCTGCTGCACCCGCGCG
>CAXTFP010000558.1:0-2585 GCA_964243135.1 uncultured Lichenihabitans sp. | reverse complement strand
GCTACGCGCTGGTGCCGCGACCCGGGCGGCCGATCCTCTACGTCGCCGGCGCCACGCTGTCGAACAGCGTGCGCGACGTGCTGGAGGGCGCGGCCGAGGTCGCGGACCCGGCCGGGCTCGCGGCCGACCTCGCGCGGCTCGGCGCCGAGGGCCGGGCCCTGCGCTTCGACGCCGCCACGGTGCCGAACCGGCTCGTGGAAGCGCTGAAGGCCGCGGGCGGCGAGGCCCGCGTCGGCGCCGACCCGATCGCGCTGCTGAAGGCCGCCAAGAGCGAGGCCGAGCGGCAGGGCTCGCGCGACGCTCACCGGCGCGACGCCGCGGCCTTCGCGCGCTTCCTCCACTGGTTTGCCGGGGAGGCCCCGAAGGGGGGGCTGACCGAGATCGACGCCGTGGCAGCGCTGGAAAGCTTTCGCCGCGACACGGGCGCGCTGAAGGACCTGTCCTTCCCCACCATCGCGGGCTTCGGCCCGCATGCCGCGATCCCGCACTACCGGGTCACGGCGGCGTCGAACCTGCCCATCGGCCCCGGCGTGTTCCTGATCGACAGCGGCGGGCAGTACGAGGACGGCACGACCGACATCACCCGCACGCTGTGCGTCGGCGCGCCCGACCCGGACTTCGTGGACGGCTTCACGCGCGTGCTGAAGGGCCATATCGCCGTGTCGCGCGCCGTGTTCCCGCCCGGCACCACCGGCGCGCAGCTCGACCCCCTCGCGCGCGGGAACCTGTGGCGGGCGGGGCTCGACTTCGACCACGGCACGGGCCACGGCGTCGGCTCTTACCTATCGGTGCACGAGGGGCCGCAGCGCATCGCCAAGACCGGCACGACGCCGCTCCTCGAGGGCATGATCCTGTCGAACGAGCCGGGGCTCTACCGGGCGGGCGCCTGGGGCATCCGCATCGAGAACCTGCTGCTGGTCGAGCGCCGCGAGATCCCCGGCGGCGAGCGCCCCATGCTGGGCTTCGAGACGCTGACCTTCGCGCCGCTCGGCCGCGAGCTCATCGCCGTCGACATGCTGGACCGCGACGAGCGCGCCTGGGTCGACACCTACCACGCGCGGGTGCGCGAGATCGTCGGCCCGCTCGTCGAGCCCGACGTGCGGGCTTGGCTCGACGAGGCGACGCGGCCGCTCTGAGGGGCATCTGGGCCGTCGTCCCCCGTGCCGCTCGTTCCCGCGGAGGCGGGAACCCAGCGCCAGGAGACGGCCGAAGGCCGACAAAGCGCTCCCGCGTGCGGCTCCCCACGGGTGGCAGGAGAGGGGCGGCCTTCGGCCGGACGTTTTTGCGCTGGGTCCCCGCCTGCGCGGGAACGAGCGGGTGGAGGGGCTCGCGCGGGTGCCGACAGACCCGGGGCAGGGCGCCCTGCGGCCTCACTCCATCACGGGCGCCAGCTTCTTCACGCCCTCGGTCTCCTCGCCGAGCCACGCGCTGGTCTTGGCGGTGCCGTCGAAGGTCGAGCTCGTCTTGAACAGCTCGTACTTGCCCTCGGTCGCGTAGGGGCGCGAGCGCGCCAGCAGCTCTGCGACCGCCGCCTTGTCCATCGGCGCGAAGCTCGCCACCGCCGCGAAGGCCTGGTCGAGGTCCGACTGCCGCTCCATGCCGGTGATCACCACCGAGGTCGGCAGGTTGAGGCAGTAGTGCAGGTACTCGATCGGCTGGATCGGCGCCCCGCTCTTCAGCAGCACGCTGTCCGCGAAGGCCTTCATGGCCAGCACGCCGATGCCGTGCTGCGCGAGGTAGGGCAGCACGAGGTGCGCGAAGGAGCGGAAATGCGCGTCCATGACGTTGAGCGGCATTTGCACGGCGTCGAAGTGGAAGCCGCGCTCGGCCGCGACGTCGAGCATCTGCAGATGGATGCGCGGGTCCTTGTGGCCCGTGAAGCCGATGTGGCGGATCTTGCCGGCCTGCTTTGCCTCGACGAAGGCCTCCATGGCGCCGCCCTCGCCGAAGATGCGGTCCGGGTCGTCGTAGCGCAGGATCTCGTGGTGCTGCACGAGGTCGATCCGGTCGGTGCGCAGGCGCTTCAGCGAGGTGTCGATCTGCTTCGCGGCCTCCTTCTTGCTGCGACCGTCCATCTTGGACATTAGGTAGACGCGGTCGCGGTAGCCGCCCTGGTCGAGCGCCACGCCCATGCGCAGCTCGCTGCCGCCCTCGTTGTAGTCCCAGCAATTGTCCATGAAGGTGATGCCGCGGTCGATCGCCTGGTGGATCAGCCGCGTCGCCGCCTCGTCCGTGAGGACGCTCTTGCCGATGTGGAAGCCGCCCATGCCGATGGCCGAGACGGTCTCGCCGGTGCGGCCGAGGGGGCGGTACAGCATCTCGCCGCGCTTCTCGCCCGGATGGGTGACGAAGGGCAGGTCGGCCGGGTCGGCGGGGCGGTTCAGGCCGGGCGGCAGCGCCGGCGGGAGGTCGGCTCGGTTGTCCTGGGGCTGCGCCATGTGATGTCCTTCCGCGTGGGGTGGCGGCGTGGTCCGGCCCGCGACGATGCGGCTTGGGCCTTCGCGGCCGCGCCCGGGATCCCGCTCGGACTGTAAACGTTGTCGGACCACGAAGGTTGTGGTGCACCGGAGTCGCGGTTGGACGTT
>CAXTFP010000557.1:0-2606 GCA_964243135.1 uncultured Lichenihabitans sp. | reverse complement strand
CCGCGCGGGCGCTCGCCGCCCTGCGCGACGCAGACGACGCCGGCGAGGCCCTGCGCGGCTTCAACCCGCCCCACCGCGGCTACCTGCTGCTCCGGGCCAAGCTCGCCGAGATGCGCCGCGGCGCCGAGACGGCCGAGCGCGGCCCGATCCCCGCCGGCCCCGCCCTCAAGCCCGGCATGTCGGACGCCCGCGTGCCCCTGGTGCGGGCGCGCTTCGGCCTCGACATCGCGGCCGAGGGGGGAGACGGCCTCGTCTACGACACCCGCGTGGCGAGTGCCGTGGCCGACTACCAGCGCGCGCACGGCCTGCCGGCCTCGGGCGTGCTGACGGCCCGCACCGTGGCGAGCCTGTCGGGCGGTCACCCGAAGCGGCTGGAGGACGAGATCCTGAGCAACATGGAGCGCTGGCGCTGGCTGCCGCGCGACCTCGGGGCGCGCTACGTGGCGGTCAACATCCCGGATTATTCGCTCGACGTGATCGAGGGCGACCGCGCCGTGCACCACGCCCGCGTGGTGGTGGGCAAGCCCGAGCACGAGACACCGGTCTTCTCCGAGATGATGAAGTTCATCATCGTCAACCCCTACTGGAACGTGCCGCTCTCCATCGTGAAGAAGGAGATGATGCCCAAGCTCGCCGCCGATCCGAACTACTTCGAGGATCACGGCTACGAGACGGTGGAGCGCGACGGCGAAACCTACGTGCGCCAGCCGCCCGGCGACAGCAACGCGCTGGGCCACGTCAAATTCATGTTTCCCAACAGGTTCTCGGTCTACCTGCACGACACCAACGCCCGCTCTCTGTTCGGGCGCGAGGCGCGGGCGCTGAGCCACGGCTGCGTGCGGGTCGACCAGCCCTTCAAGCTCGCCGAGGCCGTGCTGGGGCGCGACCACGGCTGGAGCGAGGCGCGGCTGTCCGCCATGGTGGGGGGTGACGAGCGCACCATCAACCTGCCGCGCCCCCTGCCGGTGCACATCGACTATTTCACGGCCTTCGTCGACGACCGGGGCGGCCTGCAACTCCGCGACGACGTCTACGGCTATTCCGCCAAGGTGAGGTCGGCCCTCGGCCTCGACGGCTGAAGCGGCGCGCGCGACGTCCGCGGGGAGCCGCCGGCCTTCGGCGGTGGGCCGCGAGCGGAAGGTGGCTCGGCCGAAGGCCGGGGCGGACTGGACCGGCGGTGCTCCTTTCGACGCGAAGGACGAGGTGTCCGCTGAAGTCTGTCAGAAGGGTCCCGAGACGGAACCATCCTCAACCGCCCCTGTCTCTGCGGGGGCAAGCGATGTTCCAGAGGCGAGCTGACAGGATCCAAGCTCAATCGAAAACAGGCGGTTGCAACCTCATCGCGACCAAAAACGGGGCGCTTCAAAAAACCAGCCAGATCGCATGACGTGTGCCATCGTCATACACATGGCACGGCTCCTCACCACCTCTGTTCTCAGCGTTCGGGTCAATCCGGACGAACGTGCTTTGCTCGAGGAGGCTGCCGAGCAGGCCCACACCAACCTGAGCGACTTCATCCGCCGGAAAGCGCTTGATGCGGCGGAGACCGACGTCCTCAACCGGGCGGTCGTCACCATCCCGGCCAAGGACTGGGCATCGTTCGAGGCCTGGTTGGAGCGCCCGGCGGAGCAGATCCCGGCGCTCCAGCAGTTGATGAGCCGGATCCCGACCTGGGAACGCTGACGTGGCGGCAACGGCGGCGCCGCGCCCGCTCCGCGAGGGCGACGACCGCAGTGCCTTCGATTGCGGCCGGGAATGGCTGAACGGCTGGTTTCGTCGCCATGCCTGGGCCAACCATCAGGGCGGCTCGTCGCGGGTCAACGTCATCATCGAGCCCGCGGCGGCCCGGATCGTCGGCTACGTCAGCCTGAGCGCCGCGCAAGTCGAGCGCGCCTACCTCCCGAAACCGCAGCAGCGCAACCGTCCCGACCCGGTGCCGATGACGCTGCTGAGCCAGCTCACGGTCGACGTGGCCCATCAGGGGCAGGGGCACGCCGCCTCGCTCCTGATCTTCGCGCTCAGGACCGCGCTCGCGGCCTCAGACACCATCGGCAGCGCCGGTGTGCTCACTCACCCCATCGCCGATGCCGTGCGCCGCTTCTACGCCCGCTGGGGCTTCGTCGACCTGCCGCACGATCCCCGGCGCGCGATGTTCATCCGCATGGTCGACTTGCGGGCGAGCATCGGCGTGCCCCCTTACCTGAAGACGACGTCTCCCAGCCCTTTCTCGTAGGGCGTCCGATAGGGCAGCGCGACGCGCAGCGGTTCGGCCCCGAGATGGATGGTCGGCGTCCAATAGTCGCCCGAGCGGATACGGAGGGTGCCGGTCGAACCGGCTCGGGCGCGCAGGGTCACGAAGGCCATCGGCGTCCGGCACGCCTTCGCGTCGGCGATATGGGTCGTGGCCTCGGCCGGCGGGATCGACAGGCTGGCGGCGTCGAGGTCGCTCGCGGCGACCTGGCCGACCTCGAAACTTTGCGGCTGCGACGCGGCCGTCAGGACCGCGCCGGCCAGCCCGCCGCTCGCGATCCCGCCCGCGATCAGCAGGGCCAGCCCCGATCGCGTCCAGGGGACGCGCGCCGCGCGGCGGCCCGGCGACCTCGCCC
>CAXTFP010000556.1:0-2608 GCA_964243135.1 uncultured Lichenihabitans sp. | reverse complement strand
CCGGCCGGCTCGGCATCCCGCTCGCCCACCTCGCGCTGAAGTGGGTGCTGCGGGACGAGCGGGTCACGTCGGCGCTGATCGGCGCCCGCACGGTGGCGCAGCTCGACGACAGCCTGGACGCGCTGGCCGGCCCCGCCCTGTCGGCCGGGGACCTCGACGCCGTCGAGGCCGCGCTCGCGGGGCGGTGAAGCCCGGGACGGCCTATTCCTCGTCGTCCTCGTGGCCGCCGCGCAGGTTGGAGAAGACGGAGGTGAGGTCGAGGTCTTCCTCGTCCTCTTCACGGCCCGGCTTCGCGGTGCCGAACACCTCCGCCTCGGTGGCGGCGCGGGGGCGCGCGGTCGTGGCTTCGGCGGGGGCCAGCGTCTGGCCGCGGTCGTCGGCCGTCGCTGGGCGGTCCTTGGCGGCGCGGTTCACCTCGAAGTCGAGGTCGATCTGCGTGCACAGCGCCAGCGTCACGGGATCCATCGGCGTGAGGGTGCTGGAGTTCCAGTGCGTGCGGTCGCGGATGGCCTGCAGCGTCGTCTTGGTGGTGCCCACGAGCCGCATGATCTGCGCATCCTTCAGCTCGGGGTGGTTGCGCACCAGCCACAGGATGGCGTTGGGCCGGTCCTGGCGGCGCGACAGCGGCGTGTAGCGGGCGCCGCGCGTCTTCTTCGGGGGCGGGAGCCGCACCTTGGGGGGCGCCAGGCGCAGGTGGTAGTCCTTGTTCTGCTCGGCGCGCTGGATCTCCTCGCGCAGCAGCTGGCCCGAGGTGATGGGGTCGTGCCCCTTGATGCCGGCCGCGACCTCGCCGTCCGCGATGCCCTTCACCTCGAGCGGGTGCAGCTTGCAGAACTCGGCCACCTGATCGAAGGTCAGGGACGTGTTGTCGACCAGCCACACGGCGGTGGCCTTGGGCATCAGCGGTGCTTCGCTCATCGATGGTAACTCCTGGCGCCCCGGGGAGCGCGTCGCGGCCCGCGGGGTCGCGCCGCCTCGCCGGGCGGAAAAGCCCGATGACGGCCGGATCCCGGCGTGTTCCTGCAGTCATGGAGGGAATGAGCGCATTATAGGCGCGCGGGGGGCCGCCCGCAACGACCATGCGCGCGGGCCCGCCGCCTCCGCCTTGACGGCCCCCGCAAAACATGTGGTGAACTGCCCCGAGCCCTCCACGCCATCGCGGCCGCGCCCGCGGCCCCCGGGATCCTCGACACGTGAACTATCTTTCGACGCGCGGTTCGGCCCCTCGGCTCGGCTTCGACGGCGTCCTGCTGGCCGGCCTCGCGCGCGACGGCGGCCTCTACCTGCCCGAATCCCTTCCCACCCTCGACGCGGGCGCCATCGCGGGCCTCGCCGGGCGGCCCTACGCCGAGGTAGCGGAGCGGCTGATCGCGCCCTTCACGGGGGACTGCTTCGCGCCCGGCGCGCTCAGGGCCATGACGGAAGCCGCCTACGGCAGCTTCCGCCACCCGGCCGTGGTGCCGGTGAGCCAGCTCGACGCCAACCTTTACCTCCTCGAGATCTTTCACGGCCCCACGCTCGCCTTCAAGGACGTGGCGATGCAGCTGCTCGGGCAGATGATGCAGGAGGTGCTGGGCCGCCGCGGCCGGCGCACGACGGTGGTGGGCGCCACCTCGGGCGACACGGGGGCGGCCGCCATCGAGGCCTTCCGCGGCCTCGACGCCGTCGACGTATTCATCCTGTACCCCCACGGCCGCGTGTCGGACGTGCAGCGCCGGCAGATGACGGGCGTCGACGCGCCCA
Organism: uncultured Lichenihabitans sp.; assembly: GCA_964243135.1. Lineage (GTDB taxonomy): Bacteria > Pseudomonadota > Alphaproteobacteria > Rhizobiales > Beijerinckiaceae > Lichenihabitans. The sequence continues at coordinate 865 of CAXTFP010000556.1, read as the reverse complement.
ACATCCACGCGGTCGCCGTGGAGGGCACGTTCGACGACTGCCAGGCCATCGTGAAGGCCCTGTTCAACCACCACGCCTTCCGCGACGAGATGAACCTGTCGGGCGTGAACTCCATCAACTGGGGTCGCGTGCTGGCCCAGCTCGTCTACTTCTTCACCGGGGCCGTGGCGCTCGGGGCGCCGCACCGGGCGCTGTCCTTCGCGGTGCCCACGGGCAACTTCGGCGACGTGCTGGCGGGCTGGATCGCCAAGGGCATGGGCCTGCCGATCGAACGCCTCGTCGTCGCGACCAACGAGAACGACATCCTCGCCCGCTGCCTCGCCACCGGCGCCTACGAGGTCCAGGGCGTGCGGCCCACGCAGTCGCCCTCCATGGACATCCAGGTGTCGTCCAACTTCGAGCGCCTGCTGTTCGAGGCCTACGGGCGCGACGCCGAAGCCCTGCGCGGCCTCATGGGGGGGCTGGCCCAGTCGGGCCGCTTCGAGATCGCGCCCGGCCCGATGGAGCGGATCCGCGCCGACTTCGACGCCGAGCGGGTCGACGAGGCCGAGACCGCGGCCGAGATGACCCGCACCCACCGCGAGGCCGGCGTGGTGCTCGATCCCCACACGGCGGTCGGCGTCGCGGCCGCGCGGCGGGCGCTGGCGCGCGACCCCGCGACGCCCGTGCTGGTGCTGGGCACCGCCCACCCGGCCAAGTTCCCCGACGCCGTCGAGCGTGCGACCGGGTGCCGCCCTCCCCTGCCGGCGCATCTCGCCGATCTGCTGGAGCGGCCGGAGCGCTTCACGGTGCTGCCCAACGCGGTCGCGGCCGTCGAGCGCTTCATCCGAGACAGGGCCGGCCGGCCCGAGGCCGGCGCGGCTCC
>CAXTFP010000555.1:0-2610 GCA_964243135.1 uncultured Lichenihabitans sp. | reverse complement strand
CGGCAAGACGGTGCCGGCCGGCACCCGTCAGATGAACTCGGGCGTCGCCCCGGGCACGGTGCCCGCGACCGCGGTCCGCTGAGGCCGACCCCGTGCCGCCCGGCTCCGGCCGGCGGCGCGGATCCCGCCCCGCCTTTGATTGACTTCGGGCGGGGCCGACCCTTATATGCGCCACGAATTTCGAGCCCGTTGGCGATGCGCCACACGGGCCCTCGGCCCGTCGCGGCACGGAATCGAAACAGGACGATCGAGGGCCGCCGATCCGCGCCGCACGGGCGCGCGGCGCCCTTCGGGTGACGACGGAGCAGGACAGTGAAGCGGACCTATCAACCCAGCAAGCTCGTGCGCAAGCGCCGTCACGGCTTCCGGGCACGCATGGAGACGGTCGGCGGCCGCCGCGTCATCGCGGCCCGCCGCGCGCGTGGCCGCAAGCGGCTGTCGGCCTGAGCCGAACCGCCGTGCCGGGAGGGGACGACCGCGTCGTGCCCCCCGCGCGGCTCAAGGCGCGCCCGGACTTCATCCGGGCCTCGGGGGGCGGGCGCGTCCACAGCCGCTCCTTCAGCCTCCAAGTGTCGCGGCGCCCTGCCGAGGGCGACCCCGTCCCGGGTAGCCGGGTCGGCCTCACCGTCACGAAGAAGGTCGGCGGCGCCGTCGAGCGCAACCGCATCAAGCGCCGCCTCCGCGAAGCCCTGCGGACCCCCGAACTCCCGACGCTGCCCGACTACGACTATGTGATTGTCGCCCGCCGCGACGCGCTGTCGGCGCCCTTCGCGGGCTTGGTGCGCGAATTGCGGCGCTGCTTCGGCGACGCCCGGTCCGGCAAATCCAAGGCGGGGCGACCGCGCGGCGCGGGCCCGCCGCACGGGTCCGGCCCGCGGCGCGGGTCCGGTCCCCGGCGAGGGGCGGAGAGCGCCCCACAGTGATGACCTCTTCGCGGAGCTCCGCCGTCCCGCCGGACGCGTCGGCCGCCCGGACCCAGGCAGCGTGACGCACCATGAAAGATGAAACCAAGAACGTCTACGTCGCGATCGCCCTGTCCATCCTGGTGATCATCGGCTGGAACTTCTTCTACGGCTGGCCGCAGATGCAGCGCCAGCGCCAAGCCCAGCAACAGGCCGCCGCGACCCAGACTCCGGGCCAGTCGACCCCCGTGACCCAGTCGGACGCCGCCGGGAGCGGGGCGATGGCGCAGCAGCCCGCGGCCTCGCCGCCCAACGGCGCCGCTTCGCAGCCCTCCGCCGGCATGGCACCCGCCGAGATCCAGAAGACCCGCGCGGCCGCAATCGCGGCGAACCCGCGCGTCGCCATCGACACGCCCTCGATTTCCGGCTCGATCGACCTCAAGGGCGGCCGCATCGACGACGTGTCGCTCAAGCACTACCACGAGACGACCGACGGGCAGAGCCCGATCATCGACCTGTTCTCGCCGTCCGACTCGCCCCATCCCTATTACGCCGAGACCGGCTTTGTGCCCGAGGCCGGCGGCAAGGCCGCGGTGCCGGGCCCCGGCACGCTGTGGACCGCGGACGGGGACCGGCTCACCGCCGACAAGCCTGTGACCCTCACCTGGGACAACGGCGCGGGCCTTGTGTTCCGCCGCACGATCGCGGTCGACGACCAGTACATGTTCACGGTCAAGGATGCGGTGACGAATTCCGGGACGGAACCCGCGTCCCTCCTGCCCTACGCGCTGATCTCGCGCCACGGCATGCCGGTGACGTCCAACTATTCGGTGCTGCACGAGGGCCTCGTCGGCGAGGTCGGCGACAACCGCGAGACGCAGATCACCTACGTCAACATGGACAAGGAGGCCGGAGGCTCGCGCACGGTGGAGGGCACCGGCGGCTGGCTCGGCATCACGGACAAATACTGGGCGGGCGTGATCGCCCCCGAGCAGGACGCCGCCTACAAGGGCCGCTTCTCGTCCTTCCCGGACGGCACGATCAAGGACTACCAGACCGACGCGCTGCTCGCGGCCCGCGCGGTCGCGCCCGGCGGCAGCACCGAGGTGACGACCCACGTCTTCGCCGGCGCCAAGGAGACCGACACGCTCAACAAATACGAGCGCGAGTTCGGCATCAAGAATTTCGGCAACCTGATCGATTGGGGCTGGTTCTACTTCATCACCAAGCCGCTGTTCCAGGTGCTCGACTGGTTCTACAAGCTGACGGGCAACTTCGGCGTCGCCATCCTCATCGTCACGGTGCTGATCAAGGGAATCTTCTTTCCCCTGGCCAACAAGTCCTACATGTCGATGGCCAAGATGAAGAATCTGCAGCCGCAGTTGGCCGCTCTGAAGGAGCGCTTCCCCGACGACAAGGTGAAGCAGCAGGAAGCCACCATGAAGCTCTACAAGGAGCAGAAGGTGAACCCCGTCGCGGGCTGCCTGCCGATGGTGATCCAAATCCCCGTGTTCTTCGCCCTCTACAAGGTCATCTTCATCACCATCGAGATGCGGCACGCGCCGTTCTTCGGCTGGATCCACGACCTGTCGGCGCCCGACCCCACCTCCATCTTCACGCTGTTCGGCCTGCTGCCGATCCACCAGTACCTGCCGAGCTTCCTCCTGATCGGCATCTGGCCGGTGATCATGGGATTCTCCATGTTCCT
>CAXTFP010000554.1:0-2611 GCA_964243135.1 uncultured Lichenihabitans sp. | reverse complement strand
GAACACGCCGGGCAGCTCGCGGCCGAGCGCGCCCGCTGGGCCGCCGGGGAAGGGGCCGCCCTCGCCGCGGGGCTGGTCCGCGCGCAAGCCGAGATCGAGGAAGCTCTGGCGGAGGGCGCCGCCGCCGTGCTGGAGCCCTTCCTGGCCGAGGCCGCCCGGTGCGCCGCCGTCGCCGAGCTGCGGCAAGCCGTGTCCGACCTCCTGGTGTCGGGCGTCGGCGCCTCGGTCGCGGTGTCGGGGCCGTCCGACCTCCTCGCGGCCCTGGGCGAAGCGCTGGCGGGCGGCGGCGTCGAGGCGTCCCGCGTCGCCTTCACCGAGACCGAAGCCGTCGAGGTCACCGTGACGGCCGACAACAGCACGGTCCGCACGCGGCTCGACGCCTGGGCCGGCGCGCTGCGGCTGCGGTTGGGGGAGGGGGCATGAGCGACGAGGCCCACCCCCACGAGATCATCATCATCAAGCGCCATGCCGGCGGCCACGAGGACGGCCATCACGGCGGCGCGTGGAAGATCGCCTACGCGGATTTCGTCACCGCCATGATGGCGTTCTTCCTCGTCATGTGGCTGCTGTCGGCCAACGAGAAGACCAAGGCCTCCATCGTCAAATATTTCAACCCGGTCCACCTCGTGGACTCGACGCCCCAGCCGCCGGGGCTGAGCGACCCGAGCGAGAAGACCCCGCAGCCCAAGCTGAAGACCGGCACCAAGGCCGAGACCGACAGCAAGGACGCGCCGGTCGAGCAGGCGGGCCCGCGGGACAAGCCCACCTCCCGCGAAAGCGGGGAGAAGGACGCGAAGCCGACCGAGGGCAAGAGCAAGGAGGAGGCCGCGCTGATGCGCGACCCCTATGCGGTGCTGACCGAGATCGCCGCGCGTGACGGCGAGTCAGCCCGCACCTCGAAGGGCATGGCGGACGGCGCCAAGGCCCCGGTCGACGGCACCAAGGGCGGCGCCGGTCCCGCCGGCGGCGCCGCGGGCGCCCTCGGCGGCGAAGCCTTCCGCGACCCCTTCGATCCCGGCTCCGCGCCGACGGACGACCCCCATGACGCGCCGCCCCCGGTCGTGCGGGCCGCCGCCCCCGCGCCCGACCCGACGGCCGCGCCCCTGCCGGCCGAGCCCGCCGCGCGGGCCGCCGAGCTGAAGGATCGCATCGATGCGCTGCTGAAGTCCGTCGCCACGGCCTCGTCCGGCCCCGGCCCCAGGGTCGACGTCAGGGCGACGCCGGAGGGCGTGTTGATCGGCCTCACGGACGACGCGAGATTCGCCATGTTCGCCAGCGCCTCGGCCCGGCCCGCGCCTCGCACCGTGACGCTGATGGAGAAGATCGGCAAGCTGCTCAAGGCCCAGAAGGGCAGGGTGGTGATCCGCGGCTACACGGACAGCCGCAAATACAGGTCCGACACCTACGACAACTGGCGCCTGTCCTCGGCCCGCGCCCACATGGCCCATTACATGCTCGCCCGCGGCGGCCTCGACGAGGCCCGCGTGGAGCGGATCGAGGGCTATGCCGACCGGCAGCCGCGCAACACGAAGGACCCCGAGAGCCCGGAAAACCGCCGGATCGAGATCCTGGTGAGGGAAGCGCCGTGACGGCCGTCCCTCGCCGGACCCGCCGGCACCTCGCCCTCGCCTTCGCGCTCGCGGTGGCCGTCCCCGCTCGGGCCGGCGAAGTCGCGCCCGGATCCGCCCCGCCGGCCGCAGCCGCCAGGGCGGCCGAACCCGACCGTCCGGCCGAGGCCTGGAAGCCTGCCTTGAAAGCGGCGGACGGCGCCCTCGCGCCCTACACGGCCGTGCGCTCGCTCCAGGCGTTGCAGGACCAGGTGGCGCACGGCAACGCCGCGGCGCGGGCCGCGCAGGCCAAGATGCTGAGCCACGTCGCCCAGGTCTTCGCGGACGCCGATCCCGGCGTGTGGAAGGACCCGCGCAACGCGGTCGCCCTGGCGCTCTACCTGTTCAGCGCCGGCCGCCCGGCGGCCGTGCGGGCCGTGCTGGAGCGCACGACGCTGTCGCGCGAGGGCGACCTCCTCGTCAAGGGCGCCCTCGCCTATGCCGAGGGGCAGGACGAGATCGCCCGCGCTCTCCTCGGCAAGCTCAATCCCCGGACCCTGCCGGCGAGCCTCGGCGGCCACCTCGCCCTGGTGATGGCGACGTTGCTGTCCGAGCACGAGCCCGCCCGAGCCGACGCCATGCTCGACCTCGCGCGCCTGCTGGTGCCGGGTACCCTGGTCGAGGAGGCGGCCCTGCGCCGGCAGATCTTTCTCCTCGCCGATCCCGTGTCGCTCGACAAGTTCACGTCGCTGGCGCGCCAGTATATCCGCCGGTTCCGCGGCTCGGTCTTCGCGTCCAACTTCAAGGGGCGCCTGACCTCCTTCGCCACGCGGTTGGCGCAGGGTGGGGACGTCGGCCAACTCTCCAAGCTCGACGCCGTCCTCGGCGAGCTGCCTCAGGCGGAACGGCGGGGGCTCTACCTCGCGCTCGCGCGCGACGCCCTGGTGGCCGGCCAGCCGGACAGCGCCCGTTACGCCGCCGGCCGCGCCGCCGCCCTGTCGCCCGATGCGGGGGAGATCGAGCGCGCCAAGCTTTACACCGCCGCCTCGTCCGCGGCTTCGGAC
>CAXTFP010000553.1:0-2617 GCA_964243135.1 uncultured Lichenihabitans sp. | reverse complement strand
CGCATGGCGACGCTGCGCGCCGAGGTCGCGCCGGTCCCGACCGGCGCCCGGCCCCTCACGGCCGCAATGACCGAGGCGCTGCGCGACTGGGTCACCAACGTCCACGACACGTTCTACTGCATCGGCACCGCGGCCGGCCCGCACCCCTATCCCGCCATGGTGCGGGACTTCCAGTCGATCATCGGCACGGAGGTGCGGGAGCAGATGCAGGCCGCGGAGGGGCGCCTGCCGGATTCGCTGGTGGCCTGCATCGGCGGCGGCTCCAACGCCATCGGCCTGTTCCACCCCTTCCTCGACGACGCGGGCATCGAGATCTTCGGCGTCGAGGCGGCCGGCCACGGGCTCGACACCAAGGCGCACGCGGCCTCGCTCGCCGGCGGCCGGCCCGGCGTGCTGCACGGCAACCGCACCTACCTCCTCATGGACGACGACGGCCAGATCGAGGAGGGCCATTCCATCTCGGCCGGCCTCGACTATCCCGGCATCGGCCCCGAACATTCCTGGCTGCGCGACGTCGGCCGCGTCACCTACACCTCGGCCACCGACGCGGACGCGCTCGACGCCTTCGGGCTCTGCTGCCGCCTCGAAGGCATCATCCCGGCGCTGGAGCCGGCCCACGCGCTCGCCGCCGTGCTCAAGCTTGCGCCGCAGCGCCCCCGCGACCACCTCATGGTGATGAACATGTGCGGGCGCGGCGACAAGGACATCTTCACGGTCGCCGACCACCTCGGCGGGATGTGACGCCGTGACGGATGAGACCGAGAACCTCGTGCTGGAACTGCTGCGCAGCATGCGGAGCGACACCGCCGAACTCAAGCGCGACGTTTCCGCGATCCGCGAACGCCTGGACGCGATCGACCTCCAGCTCGAAGGGTGGCGTTACGTCTTCGTCGCGACGACGGGCTCGCTCGTCACCGACATGAAGGACCACGACACCCGCATCGATGCGCTCGAAGGCGTCCAGCCGTGACGGCCCGCATGGCGGCCCGCTTCGCCGACCTCAGGCGGCAGAACCGCGCCGGCCTCATCACCTTCATCACGGCGGGCGACCCCGACGACTGCACCTCGGCCGCCGTGCTCGGCGCGCTGCCCGCGGCCGGCGCCGACGTGATCGAGCTCGGCATGCCCTTCACCGACCCCATGGCGGACGGCCCCATCATCCAGGCGGCGGCGCTCCGCGCGCTGAAGGCCGGCCACGGCCTGTCGGGGACGCTCCGCATGGTGCGGGACTTCCGCCGCGGCGACGACGCCACCCCGATCGTGCTGATGGGCTACTACAACCCCATCTACGTCTACGGGGTGGAGCGCTTCCTCCTCGACGCGCGCGAGGCGGGCGTGGACGGGCTCATCGTCGTCGACCTGCCGCCCGAGGAGGACGAGGAGCTGTGCCTCCCGGCGCTGGCGGCCGGGCTCAACTTCATCCGCTTGGCCACCCCCACCACCGACGACGCGCGCCTCCCGGCCGTCCTCGCGAACACATCCGGCTTCGTCTACTACGTGTCGGTCAACGGCATCACGGGCTCGGCCATCCCGGACTACGGCCGCGTGGCCTCCTCCGTACGGCGCATCAAGCGCCACACCGACCTTCCCGTGGCGGTGGGCTTCGGCGTGAAGACGCCCGAGGGCGCGGCCGAGGTGGCGGCCCACGCCGACGCCGTCGTGGTCGGCACGGCGCTGATCGACGTCCTGGCCCGCTCGCTCGACGGCGGCCGCGCCACCCCCACGACGGTCGACGCCGTGCGGGGCTTCGTCGAGGGGCTGGCGGCGGGCGTCCGCTCGGCCCGACGGCCGGCACGCCCGGAGGAGGACAGGCCGTGAGCTGGATCAACAACGTCGTCCCGCCCCGGATCCGCTCGCTCCTCATCACCAAGAAGGACACGCCCGAGAACCTGTGGGTGAAGTGCCCGGATTCGGGTCAGCTCGTCTTCCACAAGGACCTCGAGAACAACCTCTTCGTGGTGCCAGGCTCGGACTTCCACATGAAGATGGATGCCCGCACGCGGCTCGCCACCACTTTCGACGAGGGGCGCTGGGACGAGATCCCGGTCAACGACGTGTTGCTTGACCCGCTGAAGTTCCGCGACGAGAAGCGCTACATCGACAAGCTGAAGGAGGCCCGCACCAAGACCGGCCTTAACGACGCCGTGAAGCTCGGGTCCGGCAAGCTCGACGGGCGAGACGCCGTCGTCGCGGTCCAAACCTTCGACTTCATCGGGGGCACGCTCGGCATGGCGGCCGGCGAGGCCATCGTGACCGGGGCCGAGCAGGCGCTGAAGCTGCGCGCGCCCTTCATCCTGTTCGCGGCCTCCGGGGGCGCCCGCATGCAGGAGGGCATGTTCGGCCTCATGCAGATGCCGCGCACCACCGTGGCGGTGAACCGGCTGAAGCGCGAGCGCCTCCCCTACATCGTGGTGCTCACCAACCCGACGACCGGGGGCGTGTCGGCCTCCTACGCCATGCTGGGGGATATCCACATCGCCGAGCCCGGCGCCCTGATCGGCTTCGCGGGGCCGCGCGTCATCGAGCAGACGGTGCGCGAGAAGCTGCCCGAGGGCTTCCAGCGCGCCGAATACCTCCAGGCGCACGGCATGGTCGACATGGTGGTGCACCGCCGCGA
>CAXTFP010000552.1:0-2629 GCA_964243135.1 uncultured Lichenihabitans sp. | reverse complement strand
GCGCGACGCCGCCCGTGAGCTGGCCCACCGCCTCCATCTTCTGCGACTGGCGCAGCGCCGCCTCGGCCTCCATCAGCTGCTCAGTGCGCGCGGCGACCTGGGCTTCGAGCGTGGCGGCGAGCGCCCGCAGGTCGTGCTCCGCCCGGCGGCGCTGCACCGCCATGCGGGTGCGCTGCCCGACCTCGCGGACGAAGGCGATCTCCTCGGCGGGCCAGGTGCGGGCCGTGGAGTGGTTGAGGTAGAGCAGGGCGACGGTGCTGTCCTGCTCGGTCACGGGCATGTTGACAAAGGCCTGGGCATCGATGGCCTTGAGCGCGCCGGCCGTGGCGGAGGTGCGCGGGTCGAGGTCCGCGTCGGTGCACACCACCGTGTCGCCGCGCTTGAGGTCGTCGATGTAGGATCCGTAGTCCCGGAACCGCAGCGTGCCGGCGAGGCTCCGGATGCCCGGGGCGTTCCAGTCCCGCTCGATGGTGATGGTCTCGGCCACGGGGTCGATCGTGCCGTAGCCGGCCCGGCTCACCCCCAGCATGCGGCCGAGCATCTCGGAGGCCGCATAGGCGAGGTCGGCCGGTTCGTCGATGGTGCGGAACCGGTCGTCGAGGTCGATCAGCGCCCGGTCGCGCGCCTCGGCCCGCTTGCGGTCCGTGATGTCGAGGCAGGTGCCGGCGAGGCGCAGCGGCTTGCCGTCGGGCGACTGCAGGACCTGGGCGCGGACGTCGAGCCAGCCGGTGGCGCCGCCCGGATGGATGACGCGGTATTCGACGTGGTAGTCGGCGCCCGTCGCGACGCTGTCCGCCACGGCGCGGTCCATGCGGTCGCGGTCCTCCGGATGGACGGCCGCCACCACCTCGGGGTAGGTGAAGGCGGAGTCGGTGTAGCGCCCGAAGGCCTCTTTGAAGGCTTCGGAGGCGTTCAACTCCCCGCTGGACAGGTCGAGCTCCCAGATGCCGAGCCGCCCCGCCTGGGTGGCGAAGCGCAGGCGGGCCTCGCCGTCCTCCTGCGTCCGCAGCCTGTCGCTGAGCTCGGCCATCAGGGCGGCGTTCCGGTGCTCCAGGCCGGCCAGGCGCTCGCGCTCCAGCGTCACGTCGACCTGGCTCGCGAAGAAATAGGTCAGGACGCCGTCCGTGTCGCGGACGGGCGCCATTAGCAGGCGGTTCCAGAACGGCTCGCCCGTCTTGCGGTGATTGCGGATGTCGATCTCGATCGACCTGCAGGCCTGCACGGCCTCGCGGATGCGGATCACCGTCTCGGGATTGGTCTCGGGGCCCTGGAGGAAGCGGCAGTTGCGGCCGACGATCTCCTCGCGCGGGTAGCCCGTCAGGCGACAGAAGGAATCGTTGACGAAGACGATCGGGTTGTCGGGCAGGCGGGGGTTCGAGATCACCATGGGCATGCGCGTGGCGCGCACGGCCGCCGCGAAAGGGTCGGTCTTGGCGTCGACGCCGGCGATCTCGGCGATGATGTGGTCGGCGTCGTAGGCCTTGCTGGACCTGTCGGCCAGCTCGCGCAGGCGGGCGATCTCCGCCTCGGCCTCGGCGATCCGCCGGCGGAGGCGCTCCTCGCCGGCCTCGCTCACGCCCCACCTCCGCGCGGATGCAGGGCCGTGCCTTGCGGTCCCGCGGGGAAACCCTTCGAGACGATGGAGAGGATGGGCTCGACCGGCATTCGATGCCCATAGCAGGGAAGATCGCCGACTGTCATCCGCCCCGTGTGACGCACCTTCGCGGCCCGACGGGCGGGGCGACCGCCGGGGCCTGTCCCGCGGTGCCGAGAGCCCGTGAACAGCTCACTTTCCGGAGCCGGCGTGTGCCGGCAACAGCATGACACACGCTGGCGCCGTGAAGCCTCAGCCCGCAGGGAGAGGCTTTCCCCCGTCGGTCGGCGGGGTGGCGGCCCGGTCCGACAGGCCGTGCAGGCGCTCGACGAGAGAGCGCAGGCTGACGTCCCCCTTGTTGAGGATCTGGCTCGCGCCCCGCAACCGGCGCCGGTCGTCCCGCGTCAGGTCCCGGGCCGTCAGCACCACGACGGGGATCTCGGCGCAGCCCGGCAGGGCGCGCAGCTCTTCGAGGAAGTCGAAGCCGTCCATCACCGGCATGTTGAGGTCGAGCAGCACGGCTTCCGGCCGGCGCGCGGCCGCCTGCTGCAGCCCTTCGCGCCCGTTGCCGGCCTCGGCCACGGTCCAGCCGTCCCGCTCCAGGACCGAGCGGATGTGGAGGCGGGCCGCGACGTCGTCCTCCACCAGCAGGATGCCGCCCTCGGGCGTGCGGAACCGGTCCATCACCCGGCTGAAGCGGTCCCAGCGCACGGGCTTCAACATGTAGTCGGCGGCCCCGAGCGAGGCCGCGAGGCTGCGCTGGTCGACCGACGTCACCATGACGACGGGGATGGCCGACAGGTCCGGGTCGGCCTTGAGCTCGGTCAGCACCGACCAGCCGTCGATGCCCGGCATCATGACGTCGAGCAGGATGGCGTGGGGGCGCAGCCGGCGCGCCAAGTCGAGGCCGGCCCGGCCGTCCGCCGCGACCTGGACCCGGAAGCCCTCGCGCCCGAGGAAGCGCGTCATCAGCGTCCGCTGGTCGGGCTCGTCGTCGATGACGAGGACGAGGTCCTGCGCGCCGCTGCCGTCCCG
>CAXTFP010000551.1:0-2632 GCA_964243135.1 uncultured Lichenihabitans sp. | reverse complement strand
CGCATCGGGTCGCCCTCGTAGCCGAAGGCGGGCTGCAGGCCGACGAAGACGTTGCCGAAGGCGGCGCCGAGCACGAAGAGGCTGCGGCTGTCGGCCTGGTGCCGGCCAGGCGCCGGGCCCCACTGGGCCTCGATCTCGGCGAGGTGCGGCTCGCGCGCCACGTGGTCCTCGGCCGGGATGCGGGCCGCCACGTTGGCGGCGGCGCCGTAATGGGCCGCGTTGCCGGCGAGGACGCGCTCGCGCAGGGCCTCGACCGTGGCCGGCACCTCGACCGCGTAGCCCTCGGTCGCCATGGCGCGCAGCGTGTTCCACAGCGAGCGGAACACCGACAGGAAGGCGGCCGTGCCGGCGGCCCCGGCGTTGGGGGGAAAGTTGAACAGCACGATGGCGATGCGCCGCTCGGCCGGGTCCGCGCGCCGCAGCGCGATCTGCCGGGCCACGCGGCGGGCCAGCATGTCGCAGCGCTCGGCGTCGGCCCGCATGGGGCGGTGGCCGGCCGCGGCGAGGTCGCGCGAGCGGCCGCCGAAGACGATCGGCGCGGTCGAGCCGTCGATCTCGGGGATCGCCACCATCATGGTGGCCTCGACCGGCGACAGGCCGGTGTCCGAGCCGCGCCACTCCTCGACGGCCTGGAACTCCACCGCCTGGGCCTGGATGCAGGGCACGTCGAGCTCGGCCAGCATGGCTTCGGCCGCGGCGGCGTCGTTGTAGGCCGGGCCGCCGACGAGCGAGAAGCCCGTGAGGCATACCATGGCGTCGACCGCGGGGGCGCCCTCGGCGATGAAGAACTCGCGCACGGCGGCACGGCTGTCGAGCCCGCTGGCGAAGGCCGGCACGACGTCGAGCCCACGCGCCTCCAGGGCGGCGATCACGCCGTCGTAGTGGCCCGTGTCGCCCGACAGCACGTAGGATCGCATGACGAGCAGACCGACGGTGCCCCGGCCCGCCGATCCCTTCGTTGGCAGGTCGGCCCGGCGGGTGGCGATCCGCGCCGGCAGGCTCGGGTGGTAGACTCCGACGTCCGGGTAGTCGACCGGCGCGGGCGAGCCCAGGCGGCCCGCGAGGGCGGCGCGCGGGCCGGCCGCGTAGCGGCCGACGAGGAGCCGCACCAGCCCGGCCACGTTCTCCTCCGAGCCCGCGAGCCAGAACTGCATGGCCAGGAAGTAGGCCCGCACGTCCTGGGCCGTGCCGGGCACGAAGCGCAGCATCTTGGGCAGGCGGCGCAGCATCGCCATCTGCCGCGCGCCCGCGTCGGCGGGGGCGCCAGCCTTGCCGGGCTTGCCGCGGAGGCGCTTCAGGAACGACAGGAGGCCGGAGCTGTTTCCGCCATCGAGCGAGAAGCGGCCGAGCCGCGTCAGCCGCACGACCTCGCCGGCCGACATGAAGCCCACCATGGCATCGCACTCCGGCCGCCGCGCCGCGAGGGCCGGCATCACGGCCTCGATGTGGGGCTCCAGGAACATCATGTTGGCCAGGATGATGTCGCCGCGGCCGATGTCGGCGCGGCAGCGCTCCAGCGCGGCGGGGTCGCGGTCCCAGTCCGTGGCGGCGTGGAAGGCGATCCGCAGGCCGGGGATTTCGGCGCGGAGCCGGCGCTCGGCCGAGGCCACGACCTGGGCCACGTGGCCGTCGAGCGTGAGGATGACGACGCGGACCGGGACCACCTCAGCGGCCTCCGAAATGCGCTTTGGCGTCATACAGCGTCTCCAGGGTGATCTCGGCGAGGCCGCCGAGCTCGGCGAAGGCTTCCGTATTGCGGCGCGCCTTGCCCCGCACGAAGAAGGGGATCTTGCGCAGCTCCCGCTCCGCCTCGCCGCTCCAGGCGACGGCAGCGGCGGGGGGCGCCGATTCTTGGGAGGGGCCGGAACGGTCGGGGATCGCTCCCACGTCCGGTGCTGTGGGGTGCGGGGCGCTGGCCCCGAGGTGCGAGGCGCCCGCGCCGTCGTGGAATTCGCCGTCCTCGCGGAACATGCCGAGGAGATGCTCCTCTAGGCCCATCATCAGCGGGTGGACCCAGCCGTCCCACAGCACGTTCGCGCCCTCGAAGCCCATCTGGGGCGAGTGGCGGGCCGGGAAGTCCTGCACGTGGACAGGGGCCGAGATTACCGCGCAGGCGATGCGCAGGCGCTTGGCGACGTGGCGCTCCATCTGGGTGCCGAGCACGAGTTCGGGCTGGAGCGCCGCGATGGCGGCCTCGATTTCCAGGGAATCGTCGCTGATCAGCGCGTCGAGCCCGAACTCACCCGCCGCGGCCCGCACCTCGCGGGCGAACTCGCGCGAATAGCTGCCGAGGCCCACGACCTCGAAGCCGAACTCGTCGCGCGCGACGCGGGCGGCCGCGACCGCGTGGGTGGCGTCGCCGAAGACGAAGACCCGCTTGCCGGTGAGATAGTTGGAGTCGACCGAGCGCGAGAACCACGGCAGGCGCGACGCCGACGGATCGAGCGCCGGCGCGGGGTCGACGCCCGCCAGCGCCGCGACCTCGGCGACGAAGCGCGCCGTGGCGCCGACGCCGATCGGCACGGTCTCGGTCGAGGGCTGGCCGAAGCGGCGTGTCAGCCACCGCGCCGCCGTGGCCGCGACCTCGGGGTAGAGCACGACGTTGAAGTCGGCCTCGCCGAGCCGGGCCAGG
>CAXTFP010000550.1:0-2636 GCA_964243135.1 uncultured Lichenihabitans sp. | reverse complement strand
GCGACCTCGCGGGCCGGCTCGGGCGGCGGCGGGTGTTCCCGGGCCTGGTGGCGCTGATCGCCGTCGGCACGGCCGTGACTCTGTCGGCCGAGATCCCCCTCATCCTGGCCGGCATGGCGCTCTTGACCTTCGCGTTCTACGGCGCCCACACGGTGGCGTCCGCCTGGGTGGGCGTCGCGGCCGGGGCGGCGCGGGCGCAGGCCGCCTCGCTCTACCTGTTCAGCTACTATACGGGGTCGAGCGTCGTCGGCTGGCTGGGCGGCGTGGCCTTCGTCCATGCCGGATGGGCCGGCGTGGTGGAGCTGTCGGGCGGCGTGCTGGCCGTGGCGCTGGCGCTGTCGGGCGTCCTCGCGTGGCGGGCCCCCTGAGAACTATCCCGCGCCCACGAGGCCGGGGACCGGCAGGCCGAACACCTGCAGAATCAGCACGAGATTCAGCGCCAGGATCGCGACCGTGCCGGCGATGGCCCCGCAGGCCACCAGCCGCGAGTTGACGAAGGCGCCCATCACGTCGCGCCGGCAGGTGAACAGCACCAGCGCCACCATGGGCAGGGGCAGCGCGAAGCTCAGCACCACCTGGCTCAGCACCAGCGCCTTCGTCGGGTCGACTCCCATGGCCACCACGATGAAGGCCGGCACGATCGTGATGAGCCGCCGCAGCCACAGCGGGATCGAGAAGCCCACGAAGCCCTGCATGATGATCTGCCCGGCCATCGTGCCGACGGCCGAGCTCGACAGGCCAGAGGCCAGCAGCGCCACGAGGAAGAAACCCGCCGCCGCCGAGCCCAGCAGCGGCGTCAGCGTGTGATAGGCGGAGGAAATCTCGGCCACGTCGGCGTGGCCGAGGTGGAAGGCCGCGGCCGCCATCGTCACCATGGCCATGTTGATGAGACCCGCGGCCGACAGCGCCACGAGCACCTCGCGGTTCGAATAGCGGACCAGGGCGGCGCGCTCGCCGTCGTCGCGCGCCGAGGCGCGGTGCTGCGTCAGGCCGGAGTGGAGATAGAGGGCGTGCGGCATCACGGTCGCGCCGATGATGCCGACCGCGATCGTCAGAGCTTCGGGCGCGGGGATGCGGGGCACCACGCTGCCCAGGCCCGCCGCCGCCCAGTCGACCGGCGCGATCACCATCTCGGCGAGGTAGCTCAGCCCGATCACCACCACGAGCGTGCCGATGGCGAGTTCGAGCGAGCGATAGCCGCGCCGTTCCAGCGCCAGCAGCGCATAGGTCCCCAGTGCGGTCACCACCATGCCGGCGAAGAGCGGGATGCCGAGCAGCAGCGACAGGCCGATGGCGCCGCCGAGGAACTCCGCGAGATCGGTCGCCATGGCGGCCACCTCGCTGGCGATCCACATCGGCACGGTGACGCGGGCCGGGAAGTGCCGGTGGCACAGCTCCGCGAGGTTCGACCCCGTGACGATGCCGAGCTTGGCGGACAGCGCCTGGAACAGCATGGCCACGAGATTGGCCACCACCACGACCCAGAGCAGCGCGTAGCCGAACCGCGCGCCGGCCTGGATGTTGGTGGCGAAGTTGCCGGGGTCCATATAGGCGATGGACGCCACCACGGCCGGACCCATCATCAGCAGCTTGCCGCGGAAGCCGGTGCGCCGGCCCGCCAGGACCTCGCGGATCGCCGCGTCGGTGGGGTTGACCGGGCGGGTGGAGGCCACGTCGAACACCGTCATCGTTTCCGCTCCATCGGCCCGCCGCTTTCCCGTGCCAAAAGATGTAGCCTCGGCTACATGTTCGTCAACCGGCTTCGTTGACGCGGAGGCGCGAAAGGGCCGACACCTGATCGGAAGGGCGCTGATGGGGCGGGGGCGGATGGACGGGAAGACGACGGCGGAGGCGTCGGTGGCGGAGGACGTTCCGGCGCAGCGCTTCGGCAAGGCGCGCTCGGCCCGCTCCTCGGCCATGCTGGAAGACTACACGGAGCTGATCTCCGATCTCCAGGCCGGGCAGGGCGAGGCGCGCACGACCGACATCGCCCGTGCCCTGGGCGTCACCCATCCCACGGCCAACAAGGCCATCGCCCGTCTGAAGCGGGAAGGGCTTGCGACGTCGAAGCCCTATCGCGGGATCTTCCTCACCGAGGCCGGGCAGGCCATGGCGGAGCGCTGCCGCGCCCGTCACCGCACGGTGGTGAGGCTGCTGATCGCCGTCGGCGTGCCGCCCGAATCGGCCGAGATCGACGCCGAGGGCATGGAGCACCACGTGTCGGATGCCACGCTCGACGCCTTCGAGGCCTTCCTCGGTCGGAGTCCCGATGGGGCGTGACGCTGACCAGCCGGGACGGGCGGAGACCTCGGACGGCGACCTGGCGGCGGCCGTGCGGCGGGCGAGGGCGCGGCTCGTGCCGTTCTTGGTGCTCATGTTCACGCTGGCCTACCTCGACCGCACCAACATCGGCCTGGCCGAGCAGGCGTTCCGGGCCGACACGGGGGTGAGCGACGCCGGCTTCGCCTTCGGGGCGGGGCTGTTCTTCGTCGGCTATGCCTTCCTGGAGGTGCCGTCGAACCTCATCCTGCAACGCGTCGGCGCCCGCCGCTGGCTGTGCCGCATCATGGTGAGCTGGGGCATCGTGGCGGCCGCCACGGTCTTCGCGCGGGGGGAATGGTCGTTCTGGGCGATGC
>CAXTFP010000549.1:0-2637 GCA_964243135.1 uncultured Lichenihabitans sp. | reverse complement strand
ACGTTCGACCGCGCGCTGTGGGACATCTCGGTCGTCGCCGGCGTCGCGCGGATCCCCGACGGCCGGCTGACCGCGCCCGGCGTCGCCATGACGTTCGGGGCCGAAGCCGCCCTGCCCGACGGGCGCGTCGCCCTCCACGCGGTCGCGGCCCAGACGGACGGCGGCGGCGCGCCGCTGCGGGGCGGCCAGCGGCTCCCCTTCGACGTGAGCGGCGTTTGGCCGGGCCCGCTCGCCCTCGTGACACGGGGGCTGCCCTCGCTGACGCGACCGCTGCTCGACGGCGCGGTGCCGCTGCGGTGAGTTCTGAACCCCGGGCGGGAACGATCCCCGGCATCGTGCTGGCGGGGGGGCGGTCGAGCCGGATGGGGCGGGACAAGGCCGGGGTCGAGGTCGGCGGACGCTCCCTCCTGACCCGGACCATCGAGCGCCTGCGCCCGCAGTGCGGCCCTCTCGTCGTCAGCCGGCACGACGGAACGCTCGACGGCCCGGACCACGGCCTGCCGCTCGTGGCGGACGGCGTCGCGGGCCGGGCCGGGCCGCTCGCCGGGATCCTGGCGGGCCTCGACTGGGTTGCGGAGGTCAATCCCGCCGCCACCCACGCCGTCACCGTCCCGGTCGACGCGCCCTTCCTGCCGACCGATCTCGTGGTCCGCCTGACCGCCGCGCGCGAGGCGGCGAGCGCCGGCGCCTGCTGCGCAGCCTCGGGGGAGCGCCGCCACCCCGTTGTGGCGCTGTGGCCCGTGGCGGCGCGGCACCGGCTGCGCGAGGCGCTCGCGATCGAGGGGCTGCGCCGCCTCGGCGCCTTTCTCGACAGGCTCGATCCCGCGGTGGCGTCCTGGCCGGTCGAGCCATTCGACCCCTTCCTCAACCTCAACGCCCCCGCCGACCTCGCGGCCGCCGAGGCGATCGCGCGGCGGCTCGACCGCACCTGACCTAACCCTCCCTGTCCCGTGCTATGGCGCGGGTGTGCCAACGGGAGATCGAGCCGTGCAAGTCGCCGACGTGATGACGCGTGACGTGGAATTCGTGGACGCCGCCACGACGATCGCCGAGGCCGCGGTTGCGATGGGCGACCTCGGGGTCGGGGCCCTGCCGGTCGGCACGGCCGAAGACCTGCAGGGGATCATCACCGACCGCGACATCCTGTTCCGCGTGGTGGCCAAGGGGCTCAGCAACAAATCCGTGCTGGTCGGCGAGGTGATGACCACGACAATCTTCTCCTGCCGCCAGGAGGATTCGATCACGACGGCGCTGAACCTCATGGGCGCGCGCAACATCCGCCGCCTGCCCGTGCTCGACCTCAACGGGCTGACGATCGGCCTCGTCACCCTGTCGGACCTGTCGCGGCGCATGCTGCTCGACAGCGGGCTCGTCCAGCATGCCGTGGCGGAGCTGTCGGGCGCGCCGCGATGAGGGCTCAGAGCCTATTTGACTGCTGGAGCGGATCTACGTCGAGCCGCGATGTGCCGGACCACAGGAGAAGGGCGATGCCGATACCGGCGGTATCGACGAGACCTTCGACTCAGGGGGCGGCCATCGCGGCTCGACCCGGAGGGCCGCGCTGTTTCGGGCCGTCGCGGCGTCGCCCCGCTCGACCGTAGCCCCGCTACGGCCATCGCGGGTCTCCTGTCGACGACCCGAAACATCTGCGGCGTAGACCTGCTCCAGCAGTCAAACAGTCTCTCAGGCGGGCGCGTCCGCCGCATAGCCGTATTGGCTGTGCAGGCGGGTGAGGACGGAGCCGGGCAGGCGCAGGCGGGCCGCGAGGTAGTGCAGGTAGGCGCGGTTGACGTCGCCGTGCTTGTCGATCGCCAGCAGCGACGCGGCGTAGACGAGCGAGGCGAGGTGCGGGTCGCGCACGTCGCGCAGCAGCACCTCCAGCGGCAGGGGCTTGCGGATCGCCGCCGTGATGAAGTTCGGCTCGCCGACCTGCGACTCCAGCGTCGACAGGGAGGAGCGCAGCATCCGTTCCTCGTTCTCATCGAGGTGGCCGTCCGCCATGGCGGCCGCTACGGCGGCGCGGATCAGGAGTTCGGCCTGGTTCTGGTCGAGGTGGCCCAGGGTGGTGGGCGGCGGGCCGAGGAGCTGCTGGCGGTTGCGCAGGTGGCTGAACACGAGCTTGACGGCCAGCACGTCGAGCGGCGCATCGACGAGGGTCGTGTCGTCGACCGGTTCCGGCAACGGCGCAGAGGCGGGCCGCCGCAAACCCAGGCGGCGCGACAGCTCGGCGAGGAAACGCGACAGGGGCGTCATCGCAGCGGCCAGAACAGGAGGATGGCGGGCGCCCCGACGACGGCCACGAGGGCCGTCAACGGCAGCACCATGCGCCAGGACGTGCGCGCCGCGTGGCGCTCCGTCCCGAGCGACAGGATGTTCGAGCGCGAGGCGATCGGGGTGAGGAAGTCGCAGGAAGCGCCCACCGCCACGGCCATCAGGTAGGGATCGGCCGAGACGCCGAGCCGGACCGCGAAGCTCGCCGCCACGGGGCCGAGCATCAGCACCGTGGCGGCGCCGTTGCCGAGGGGCGTCGCGACCAGCGCCACGAGCAGCGCCGCCGCGCCCGTGCAGCCCGCCGGCACGCCGCCGAGTACGCCGGCGGCCTGGGCCGCCAGGAGGTCGGCCGCGCCGGAGCGGCGC
>CAXTFP010000548.1:0-2648 GCA_964243135.1 uncultured Lichenihabitans sp. | reverse complement strand
GCGGAGAGGCGGGCGAGGTACTGCGGCACGGTGATGCCGCCGAGGTCGTGGTCGCCCAGGAAGGTCTTAAGCGTGATGGGGGTGGCGATCTTGCCGGCCCGCACCAGCGACGACGTCACCTCGAAAACCCGGCGGTGGATCTCCTCGGCGAAGTGCTCGGGCTTGAGGAAGTCCGACACGCGGTCGAAGGCGTCGTTGTTGACCAGGATGGCGCCGAGCAGCGCCTGCTCGGCTTCCACGTTGTGAGGGGGCTGGCGGAAGGTTTCGGCCGGCTCCGGCAGGGCCGGCACGGCGGCCCATCGCCCGATCGTCTCGACATTGCTCATGGGCGGCACCTCTTCGGAACGCGGCCGGCGACGCTTCGCGCGGCGCCCGGCGACACCGCGGTCTAATTTATGCGGGCGAAGCCATCGTTAACAGGCGCCGCCCCGCCGCAAGAAGCGTTAACCCTCGCCGACGGATGCGGCCGACTTGCTCGGCGCGCCCCGCCGCCCTACTTGCACCCTAGGGACGGCTTGCCTATAAGCCGCCCCACCCCACACGCGGACTTATGGCGGCCCTGATCCAAGGGCTGCACCGGTGGCTGGCACGGCTTTCACGCCGTCGCCGGCCGATCGTCCGCGGAGGCACAACCGGAGAAGACACTACCATGGCCCTGCCCGACTACAACATGCGCTCGCTCCTCGAGTCCGGCGCGCATTTCGGCCACCAGTCGCACCGCTGGAACCCGAAGATGGCGCCCTTCATCTTCGGCACGCGCAACAACATCCACATCCTCGACCTCGCCCAAACGGTGCCGCTGTTCCACCGCGCCCTGCAGGCCGTGTCCGACACGGTGGCGCGCGGCGGCCGCGTGCTGTTCGTGGGCACCAAGCGGCAGGCTTCCGAGCCGATCGCGGACGCGGCCAAGCGCTCGGCGCAATATTACATCAACGCCCGTTGGCTCGGCGGCATGCTGACCAATTGGAAGACCATCTCGGCCTCGATCCAGCGCCTGCGCAAGGTCGACGACCTGCTCGCGGCCGGCGCCGGCGGCCTGACCAAGAAGGAGCGGCTGATGCTGTCGCGCGAGCGCGAGAAGCTCGAAAAGGCGCTGGGCGGCATCAAGGACATGGGCGGCGTGCCCGACCTGATCTTCGTGATCGACACCAACAAGGAGCAGCTGGCCATCAAGGAGGCCAACCGACTGGGCATCCCGGTGGCGGCCATCGTGGACACGAACTGCGATCCGGACGGCATCACCTATCCGATCCCGGGCAACGACGACGCCAGCCGCGCCATCCTGCTCTACTGCGACCTCGCGGCCCGCGCGGCCATCGACGGCATCTCGCGCAGCCAGGGCTCGCTCGGCGTCGACATCGGCGCCATCGAGGCCCCGGTCGAGGAGGCCGTCGAGCCGGTCGAGAACCTGGAGGCGGCGCCCACCGCCCCGGTCGAGTTCGAGGCCCCGGCCGAGCAGTTCGAGCTGCTCAGCGCGCCGCGCGGCGCGCCCGACGACATGTCGAAGCTGAACGGCGGCAGCCCGCAGCTCGCCCAGAAGCTCAACGACGCCGGCATCTTCCACTTCTGGCAGCTCGCCGCCATGACGCCGGAGGACGCCGCCAACATCGACCGCGACCTCAAGCTGAACGGCCGCCTCGACCGCGAGGGCTGGATCATCCAGGCCCGCGAACTCGTCGCCGGCGTCTGATCCGAACCCTTCCCGGCCGCACCCCAGGGGCGCGGCCGACGGCGACATCTGCGGCAGGGCCGGGGCGACCTCCCCCGCGTCCCTGCCGCATCGCCGTTCGACATCGAACCCAAAGGTGATTCCCATGGCCACGATCTCGGCCACGATGGTGAAGGATCTTCGCGAGAAGACCGGCGCCGGCATGATGGATTGCAAGAACGCGCTCAGCGAGACGGCGGGCGACATCGAAGCCGCGGTCGACTGGCTGCGTAAGAAAGGCCTGTCCAAGGCCGCCAAGAAATCCGGCCGCGTGGCCGCCGAGGGCCTCGTGGCCGCGCTGGTCCAGGGCGGCAAGGGCGTCCTGGTCGAGCTCAACTCCGAGACCGACTTCGTGGCCCGCAACGCCGACTTCCAGGCGCTCGCCAAGGACGTGGCTCAGGTGGCCCTGCAGGGCGGCGGCGATGTCGACGCCGTGCTCAAGGCTCACGCCCCCCAGGGCGGCACCGTGGGGGAGGCGATCGCCAACGCCATCGCGACCATCGGCGAGAACATGACGCTGCGCCGCGTCGCCGGCCTCGGCGTCGGGCAGGGGATCGTCGGCCAGTACGTCCACGGTGCGGCCGGCGACGGCCTGGGCAAGATCGGCGTCATCGTGGCGCTGGAGTCGGCCGGCAAGCCGGACGAGCTCCAGGCGCTCGGCCGGCAGATCGCCATGCATGTCGCGGCGTCGAGCCCGCTCGGCCTCGACGCGGCCTCGATCGACCCCGCGGTGGTCGAGCGCGAGAAGGCCGTGCTGGCCGACAAGAACGCCGGCAAGCCCGCCCACGTCCTGGAGAAGATCGTCGAGAGCGGCCTCAAGTCCTACTACAAGGAGGTGAGCCTGCTCGACCAGAGCTACATCCACGACGCGTCCAAGACGGTCGCCCAGGCCGTCAAGGAGGCCGAGAAGGCCATCGGCGCGCCCGTGAAGCTCACGGGC
>CAXTFP010000547.1:0-2650 GCA_964243135.1 uncultured Lichenihabitans sp. | reverse complement strand
TGTCGTGCTCGTCGTCGGACGCCACGGCCTCCGCCATGATGTCGGGCCAGTCCGGGCAGGGCAGGCGTCGCCACGTCTCGATCTGGTCCGGGGACGGCAGGGTCGGAAATCCGATGCTCGGCACGAGCGCCGCGACCGCCTGCCAGAAGCAGCGGAGCAGCGTGGGATCGGGGCACACGGCCGACACCACGCGGACCCAGTGTGCCCCCGTGACGGCATGCAGCGCCGCGAAATCCATCGTGGCCGCGTAGAGCGCCAGGGCCGTCACCGCGACCCGCGCCGGCGCCGCGTCGTCGACGCGGAGCCAATCGACCACCGGGGCGAAATCCGGGTCGGCCGCCGCGGCCCGGATCGCGTGCCACAGGTGATCGTAGGGCGGGAGCGCCCGCAGCCCAGGCAGGGCCGCGACGCGGGCCAGCACGACGCCGGGATCGTCCGTCTCGGGCGGCACGCCCCGGGCGAGCGGCAGGGGAAGGTAGCAGCACGCCCAGTAGCCGAGCGCCGTGCCGACCTCGGCCGCGTCGTCGCGCAACAATCCGTAGGCGAGCCGCATCAGCGGATGGAGCGCGCTGCCAGCGACCCCCGGAGCGAGGCGTGGGAGATAGGCCGACACCGCCCCCCGGATGCCGAGCCTCATGACCTCGTCCGTGAAGAACGCACGGGCCTCCGCTTCCCGCCTGCGGTCCCCCAGGACCGTCGTCCAGGACGCGCGGTCGACCGGTTCGACCGGGTCGGGGACGGGGACGAGGCCCTTGTCCGCGCGATAGGCCGCGAGGAAGGCCGCCTTGCGCTCGGGACCGGCGCCGAGCCTGTCGAGCGCGACCAGGATCATGGGCAGGTGATTGGCGAGCACGTCCGGGAATTCGGCGCTGTGGCGACGCGCCTCCCCCAGCAGGGCGTCGAGGCCGACGCTCGGACGGTCCCGGGACGTGAGCGTGGCGAGTGTCATGGGATCCCGTCGAGGCGTTCGGAGCCCGGCGGCGTTCGGCAGGGCTATGGAGGTTCACAGGACATTCGACAGCCCGCAAGGCCATATTTCAGTCACGCCGCGATGCCGTTTCGGCAACGGCCGACGGTTTCGGCAATCGTGAAGGGACCGCCGCGGCTCTCCCCCGGCGCCCGCCCTGTCCCATCGGCGGCGCGAGGCCCCCGGCCGATCCGCCGGCAGCATCGTCGGCTCAACCCGATCGACTGGCGCGACCTGTCGGCCGCGATCCGGTCCCGCCGCGCCGAGGGGGAGGATGGGGGGAGTGTAAGTAACCTTGAACAGGTGAAGGCCTATCCCGCTCAACTTCGACCGAACATCGTCCCTCATCGAGGAGGTGACGATGGGCACGAAGCGGATCCAACGAACAGAAGATGAGATCAGGATAGGGGCAAGTCCCCGCGATGCCCGGATCGCGGCAGGCCTCACCCAGGCTCGATTGGCCTACGCCCTCGATGTGAGCGTGCAGCAGATCCAGAACTACGAGAAGGGCAGCGCCCGCATCGCGGCTTCAACCCTGAAAACCGCGGCTGAGTTTCTGGACGTGCCGATCGGGTCGTTCTTCGACCCGCAGGCTCGGGACGACCGTCGCGTCCTCCAGGAGCTGATTCCCTGACCTCGATCCGACGAAGGAAGAGGGTGCCAACCTCGGCACTCCTTCCAGCATCGCCCCATCCGCAAAACAAGCGGGAGCACCTGCGCCCGCGACGTTTAGACACTCCCGCGCGGTCAGCGTTCATCGCCCATTCAGAAAATCTGACAAGCAACGCGCTGAAATCTATCATTTGATATGTAATGTCATTGGTTAATCATGTATTAAAAGGGATTGTCAGTTCACATCGAATAAGTTTAGGTTCGCCCCGTTATTAGGTCAGATGCAGCACAATACACAAGTGCGAGTTGGGGTGGAAACGGAAATGGCGAACGCGACGACGACATTCATGGTCGGAACGCTGGACGAACTCAACGCCGCTATAGCTCAGATCGACGCGATCGGACGCGGGGGCGTGGATGGGACTGGAAAAACAATTCCTCCGGATGACTACACGATCGAGCTGACGGCCAACATCGCCCTGGGGACGTCCCGCAGGCTCGGTCAATCGCTGCTGGATGCAGATGGCAGAGACATCACGGTGAATGGCACGCCCGTGATGGCGTCGGACGATCTCTATGCCCTCAATCCCGAGGACGGCGTCAGCCTCACGATCGACGGCCGCGCGGCGGACGGATCGACCTTCGCCATCGACGGGGGCGGGAAGCATCGGGGCTTCTTCGCCGCCGGTGGCGTCATCACGCTGCAGGCGCTTCGGGTCGAGAACACGGTGGCCACGGGCGGAGCCGGCATGGGCGGGGCCGGTGGCGGTGCCGGACTCGGCGGCGGCCTGTTCGTCGCCGAGCCCAGCAGGGTGACGCTGTCCGGCGTCAGCTTCTCGGGGAACGGGGCTGCGGGCGGCGCCGGCGGTGTCGCGCCGGGCTATTTCGGTGGAGGTGGCGGCCTCGGGGGTGATGGCGGTGAGTCGGGCAATGGCGGCGGCGGCGGTGTGGGCAGCTCGGCTACGGGTGCGTTCGGTTCCAGGGCTGCGGGCTTCGGCATCCTGCTCGGCGAAGCGAGCGGCGGTGGCGTCGATGGTGCACGCGGGTGACGGACGGGTCAGCGGCCTGCAC
>CAXTFP010000546.1:0-2671 GCA_964243135.1 uncultured Lichenihabitans sp. | reverse complement strand
GGGCGTCGCCACCCAGGATCCGGTGCTGAGGAAGCGCTTCAAGGGCACGCCCGAACACGTGGTCAACTACTTCTTCTTCGTGGCCGAAGAGGTGCGCGAGATCATGTCGGCGCTCGGCTTCACCAAGCTGGAGGATCTGGTCGGTCGGTCCGACATCCTCGACAAGGTCGAGGCTATCAGCCACTGGAAGGCGCGCGGCCTCGATTTCTCGAAGCTGTTCCACCGGCCGAAGGTGGCCGACGGCACCGCCATCCGTCACGTCGAGCGCCAGCACCACCCGATCGACACGGTCCTCGACCGTCGCCTGATCGACGGCGCGCGCCACGCGATCGAGACCGGCGAGCCGGTGGTGCTCACCGACACGATCCGCAACTCGGACCGGGCGGCCGGCGCGATGCTGTCCGGCATGGTCGCCAAGGCGCACGGCCATGAGGGCCTGCCCGACGACACCATCGTGGTGAAGCTCTCCGGCACCGCCGGGCAGAGCTTCGGCGCCTGGGTCGCCGCGGGCGTGACGCTGGAACTGACCGGCCACGGCAACGACTACATCGGCAAGGGCCTGTCCGGCGGCAAGCTGATCATCCGGCCGAGCGAGGCGTTGCGCGCGCCCCCGGAGCGGACGATCATGGCCGGCAACACCGTCCTCTACGGGGCGATCGCCGGCGAGTGCTACATCCGCGGCGCGGCGGGCGAGCGCTTCGCCGTGCGCAACTCCGGCGCTATCACCGTCGTCGAGGGGATGGGCGACCACGGCTGCGAGTACATGACCGGCGGCGTCGTGGTCTCGATCGGCGAGACCGGGCGCAACTTCGCGGCCGGCATGTCGGGCGGCATCGCCTACGTGCTGGACGAGGAGGGCGACTTCGCCCGCCGCTGCAACATGGCGATGGTCGAGCTCGAGATGGTCGAGGCCGAGGACGAGCGCAACCGCCGCCTGTTCCACCAGATGGACAACTGGACGGGGCCGCCGCCGGTCGACGTGATGGGCGACATGACGCGGTTCGACGCCGAGCGCCTGCGCCAGCTCATCGCCAACCACGCCCGGCTGACGGGGTCCACCAAGGCTCAGGCCATCCTCGACGACTGGGCCGCCACCCTGCCCAAATTCCGCAAGGTGATGCCGGTGGAATATCGCCGCGCACTCGCCGAACTGACGCAACTGGACGAGCCGCTGCTCGCGGCCGCGGGGGAGTAGCCCGATGGGCAAGATCACGGGTTTCATGGAGCTCGACCGCGTGGACCGGCGCTATGCGCCGGCCGCCGACCGGATCCGCCACTACAAGGAATTCCTGCTGCCGCTGAGCGAGGAGGCGACGCGCTCGCAGGCTTCGCGCTGCATGAGCTGCGGCATCCCGTTCTGTCACAACGGCTGCCCGGTCAACAATCAGATCCCGGACTGGAACGACCTCGTCTACCGGGGCGACTGGGAGGAAGCCTCGCGCAACCTCCATTCCACGAACAACTTCCCCGAGTTCACGGGGCGCATCTGCCCGGCGCCCTGCGAGACGTCCTGCACGCTGAACCTCGACAACGCGCCCGTCACGATCAAGACGATCGAGAACGCCATCGCGGACCGGGCCTGGGCGGAGGGCTGGATCAAGCCCGAGGTCGCGACCCGGCGCAGCGGGAAAAGCGTGGCGGTGATCGGCTCGGGCCCGGCCGGCCTCGCCTGCGCCCAGCAGCTCGCCCGCGTCGGCCACGACGTGACGGTCTTCGAGAAGAACGGCAAGGCCGGCGGGCTGCTCCGCTACGGCATCCCGGACTTCAAGCTCGACAAGGCCCACGTCGACCGCCGCGTGAAGCAGATGGAGGCCGAGGGCGTCACCTTCCGATACGGCGTCAACGTCGGGGTGGACGTCGCCGTGCGGGAGGTGCTCGACGGCTTCGACGCCGTGGTGCTGGCCGGCGGGGCCGAGAAGCCGCGCGACCTGCCGATGACCGGGCGCGACCTCGGCGGCATCTACTTCGCCATGGAGTTCCTGCCCCAGCAGAACCGCCGCGTCGGCCGCGAGCCGCTGCGTTCCAACAACCCGATCCTGGCCACCGGCAAGCACGTCCTGGTGATCGGCGGCGGCGACACGGGCTCGGACTGCATCGGCACCTCGATCCGTCAGGGCGCGCTCTCGGTCACGCAGCTCGAGATCATGCCCGAGCCGCCCGAGAAGGAGAACAAGCTCCTGACCTGGCCGGACTGGCCGCTGAAGCTGCGCACCTCCTCGTCTCAGGAGGAGGGCGCCAACCGCGACTTCGGCGTGATGACGCGGCGCTTCAAGGGCGACCTCGGCACGGTCGAGACGGTGGAATGCGTGCGCGTCGACGGCAAGATGCAGCCGGTCCCGGGCTCGGAGTTCGAGATCCGCGCCGACCTCGTCCTGCTGGCCATGGGCTTCGTGTCGCCGATCCCCGACGGCATGCTGACCGACTTCGGCGTCACGCTCGACGGGCGCGGCAACGTCCAGGCCGACGTCAAGGCCTACCGGGCCTCGGCCGACAAAGTTTACGCCTGCGGCGACATGCGGCGCGGCCAGTCGCTGGTGGTCTGGGCCATCCGCGAGGGCCGCCAGGCGGCCCACTCGGTCGACAAGGCGCTGATGGGCTCGACCGTCCTGCCGCGGTAGGGGGAGATCCGACCGGCCGGCCACCCTCGCCGCCCGGTCGCCTTCTCCATCAT
>CAXTFP010000545.1:0-2672 GCA_964243135.1 uncultured Lichenihabitans sp. | reverse complement strand
TTGGGCGTCGCGTGGGTGTCGATCGTGTCGCCGGGCAGCGCGCCGTAGTAGGGCTCGTTGTCGCCGACGCGCTCCCGCCACGGCTGGAGGTCCGGCTCGGCCTTCAGCGCCTCGAACAGCGGCGCCGCGAGCCGCGGGTCGTCGTCCCACAGGAGCCCGACGTGCCACGGCCGCGGCACGCCCTTCCAGTGCGGCGTGAAGCTGTGCATCGACACGATCGCCGGAACCGTGCCGGTCGCGGCCATGTGGCGGAGCGTGTCGGCGACCGCGTCGTGGTAGGGGCGGAAGAACATCTCGCGGCGATGCTCGACCTCGGCCTCGTCCACCCGGGCGTTGCCGGGCACGATCGCGCCGTCCGAGATCCGCATCACCAGCGTGGGGTCGTCATGGCCGCGGTTGGGGTCGATCAGCAGCCGGGAAAAGGTGGTGAACAGCGCCGGGGCGCCCAGCACCGCCGCCATGGTCTCCGTGGCCCGCCGCGCCCCGATGTCGTAGGCGATATGGCGCTCGAACTGCGCGTCCGGCAGGCCGAGCCGCCCGTAGGCCGGCGGCAGCGCGTTCGACGCGTGGTCGCAGAGCAGCAGCAACCCGCCGTCGAGCCGCCCGTCGACGCGGCGCACCGGCGCGAAGGGCGCGGCCTCGGCGCGGGCGCTCGTGTGCAGGCTGGCTAATGGCATGGTCCTGGCCTATGGGGAGCGGGGGAGCGTGGCGACCATAGAGTCGCCCGGTTCCGAGCACCATAAGGCTTTCTCCGTCCCGCAGTCCCCGCCGTCCCGGCGCCGGGCCCGCGGGACGCGCGCCCTTCACGGGGAGCCCGGTTCCCGCGCGGTCTCGATCATGCCATCCAACGCCCCTGGCTCCGCCCTGCCCGCCTCGCGATCCGCGGGTTCGCCCGCCGCGCCGCGGGCCGGCCTCGCGGGGGCGGTCGCGGCCCTGCTGGCGGCGGCGCTGGCCATGAGCATCTCCTCCACCCTGGTGCGGCTGGCGGACGTCGGCCCCCTCGCGAGCGCCTTCTGGCGCGTGACGCTGGCGCTGCCGGTGCTGTGGGCCTGGACGCTGCGGGCGGAACGGGCGGTGCCCGCGGGCAGGGCGCGGCCCCGCTTGGCGCTGCCCTCGGTTCTGGCGGGGCTCGCCTTCACGGGCGACCTCGTGTTCTGGCACGTGTCGGTGATGCACACGACGATCGCCAACGCCACCTTCTTCGCCACTTGCGCGCCGGTCTGGGTCGTGGTGTTCGGCTGGCTCCTGATGGGCGAGCGCGTCACGCGGCCGGTGCTGCTGGGCATCGGCCTGTGCGTGGGGGGCGGCGCGGCGCTGGTCGCGCAGAGCCTCGCCTTCGATCCGGCCCACGCGCTGGGCGACGGGCTCGGGGTCGTCACGGGCGTGTTCTTCGGCCTTTATTTCCTGGCTGTCGGGGCGGCCCGGGGCCGCACGGGCGCCGCGCGCGTCACCTTCGAGCTCAGCGCCGTCAGCGCCGCCGTGCTCTTTGCCCTGGCGATGGCCTTCGAGCCCCGCATCCTGCCCCGGTCGGCGAACGGCTGGGGCGTGCTGCTGACGCTCGCCCTCGTGTGCCACGTCGGCGGGCAGGGCCTCCTGTCGGTGTCGCTCGGGCGCCTGCCGACCGTCTTCTCGTCGCTGGTCATCGTCATCCAGGTCTTCGCCGCGACACTCGTCGCCTGGGCGGTCCTGGGCGAGGCCGTGACGGCCGTCCAGGCGCTGGGCGGCGTGGCGATCCTGGCCGGCATCTGGACGGCCCGGCCCGGCCCGCGGGCGGCCGCGCACCCCGAAGGCGCGGCCCTCCCGGCCGTCGTCCAGCCCCGTCCAGCCTCGTGAGGACCCGCGCCGCCATGCGCCTTCCGTCCCCTGCCACCGCAGCCCTCCTCGTCGCCATGGCGCTGCCGCCCTCCGCGGCCCGCGCGGACTTCCGCGTCTGCAACAACACCGCGAGCCGCGCCTCGCTCGCCCTGGCCCACACGGACGGCGCGGCCTGGGTGTCGGAGGGCTGGTGGAACCTCAAGGCCAACAGCTGCGAGACGCTGCTGCGCGGCGCGCTCGCGGCCCAATTCTACTACGTCTACGGCATCGACGAGAGCGGCGGCGAGTGGAAGGGCAAGGCCCTGATGTGCACGCGCGACCACGAGTTCCGCATCGACGGCCGGCAGGACTGCTTCGTGCGCGGCTTCGACCGCACCGGCTTCTTCGAGGTCGACACCGGCAAGGACGCCAAGGACTGGACCGTGCAGCTGACCGATCCCGCCAAGCCCGGCCCGGCTTCCCCTCAAGCGAGCCCGGTCACGCCGACGGCGAGCTCGGCCGCGCCCGCCGCCCCGTCGAGCCCGGCCCCGCAGACGCCCGCGCAGCCCGGCCCGGCGCCGGCCCCGTGATGGACCGACCGTCGCGGCGGTGACGCCGAAACGAACCCGACGCGCTCCGGGGGCATTGGTCCGGCGAGCCGGGTCGGGGCCGGGGCGCACCGCGACGGCGCGGCGAGCGCGCCGACACACCCTTGGAGTGACCAGCATGAGACGAATGCGCCGCGTGAAGATCCTGGCGACGCTGGGACCCGCCTCGCAGGACCGCGCCGTCCTGGCCAAGCTGTTCGAGGCCGGCGCCGACGTGTTCCGCATCAACATGAGCCACGCGACCCACGACGCCATGCGCGAGCGCATCCG
>CAXTFP010000544.1:0-2677 GCA_964243135.1 uncultured Lichenihabitans sp. | reverse complement strand
TCAGCGTGGGCGGCGCGATCGACACCCGGGCGCCCACGGCCCCGTTGATCAGCGTCGACTTGGCCGCGTTGGGAGCCGCGATCAGGGCCGCGAAACCGCAGGCGGGCGGGCCGCCGGGGGGCGCCTCCGGGGTGATGGGGTCGCTCATGGCGCTCGTCCTTCGGCCGGCACGGAGGGGACCGCGGGATGGATCGGGCCGAGGCCCTCGCGGCGCATGAAGCTTTCGGCGGCGGCCTGCTCGGCGTGCCGCTTGGAGGTGCCGAGCCCGTCGGCGGGCTCGCAGCCCTCGACCGCCACGGTCACGACGAAGCGGGGCGCGTGGGCGGGGCCGCTGCGCTCGGTCTCGCTGTAGACGGGGGTCGGCTTGCCGCGGGCCTGGGCCCATTCCTGCAGCGCGGTCTTGGGGTCCTGGAGGGCGCGGCGGGGCGCCAGCATGCGCGGCTCCCACGAGCGCCGGACGAGGGCGGCGGCGGCCTCGAAGCCGCCGTCGATGAAGACCGCGCCGATGAGAGCCTCGCACACGTCCGACAGGATGGCCTGCCGGCCGCGCCCGCCCGACTGCGCTTCGCCGAGGCCGAGCCGCAGGTGGGGGCCCACCCCCCACTCGGCCGCGACCTCGGCGCAGCTTTCGCGCCGCACGAGGTCGGCCAGCCGCCGCGACAGCTCGCCCTCGGCCGCGTGGGGGAACTCGGCATAGAGCATGGCCGAGACCGCGAGGCCCAACACGCGGTCGCCGAGGAACTCGAGGCGCTGGTAGCTGGCCGCGCGGGCGTTGCCGCCCGCCACGCCGGAGATGTGCGTCAGGGCCGTCACGGCGAGATCGGGCCGGGCAAACGCGTGGCCGATGCTCGCTTCGAGGCCGGACAGGTCGACCCGGCCCGCGGGCCGGCTCATCGGACGAGGGAGAAGAGGCGGCCCCATCGCACGTCGGTGGGCCAGCGCCACACCTGCCAGATCGGCACGTCTTCCCTGATGGAGAAGAAGATCAGCTCGGCCCGGCCGACGAAGTTCTCGAACGGCACGTATCCGACGCCGCCCTGCTCGGGCGCCACGCGCGAGTCTGTGGAATTGTCGCGGTTGTCGCCCATCATGAAGTAGTCGCCCTGCGGCACTTCGTAGACCGGCGTGTTGGAATAGAAGCCGTTGTCGCCGTCGCGCTGGATGATGAGGTGGGTGACGCCGCCCGGCAGCGTCTCCTTGTAGGTCGGCACCTCGACCTCCTGGCCGAACTGGTCGGTCGTCGTCACCTTCTGGGTCGGCTCGCGGGCCACCATCTGCCCATTGATGTAGAGGCGGGCGTTGATGAGCTGGATCTTGTCGCCCGGCAGGCCGATCACGCGCTTGATGTAGTCGGTCGAA
This sequence comes from uncultured Lichenihabitans sp., assembly GCA_964243135.1. Classification (GTDB taxonomy): domain Bacteria; phylum Pseudomonadota; class Alphaproteobacteria; order Rhizobiales; family Beijerinckiaceae; genus Lichenihabitans. Next base: position 1,318 of record CAXTFP010000544.1, on the reverse strand, counting down.
TTGTCGAGCGGCAGCTTGAACACCGCCACGTCGCCGCGCTTCGGCGGCGTGCCGACGACCCGGCCCGAGAACAGGTTGGGGCTGAAGGGGAAGGAATATTTCGAGTAGCCATAGGAATATTTCGACACGAACAGGTAGTCGCCGATCAGCAGCGTCGGGATCAGCGAGCCCGAGGGAATGTTGAAGGGCTGGAACAGGAAGGTGCGGACCACGAGGGCGATCAGCAGCGCCTGGACCACGACCTTGACGGTTTCGCCGAGCCCGCCCTCCTGCGAGGCCCTGCCCTGGCGCTTGGCCTCCTTGCCCTTGAGGCTCACCGGCTCCGTCATCGCGTCTGGTCCGATCGTCCTGTCCGGCTCGGCCGGGCTCATCCGTCCCCGCGCCGTGGGACGGCGTGGAACGCGCACCGCCTGCGGGATCGCCCGCATATAGCGGGCCGCCCCATCGGCGCCAAGCCCGACCCCGCGTCAGGCCACCTGGGGCGGCACGGCCTCGATCACCACGAAGGCCTGGGCGTAGGGGTCCTCGTCCGTGAGGCTGAGGTGGATGACCGGCGTCAGGCCGGCCGGCACGATGCGGCGCAGGCGCTCGGCCGCGCCCCCCGTCAGCAGCAGCGTGGGTTGGCCGGAGGCGCGGTTGACCACGCCCATGTCGCGCCAGAACACGCCGTCGCGGATGCCGGTGCCGAGCGCCTTGGCGCAGGCCTCCTTGGCGGCGAAGCGCTTGGCGTAGGTGGGGGCCGGGTCGGCGCGGCGCCCCGCCTTGCGGCGCTCGACTTCGGTGAAGCAGCGCAGGGCGAAGCGCTCCCTGTGGCGCTCCAGCACCTGCCGCAGGCGGCGGATGTCGCACAGGTCGCTGCCGATGCCGACGATCACGGCGCGAGCCCTCCCGCAGCCCTAGCCATTGACCCGCTCCACGCGCGACACGGTCTTCTCGGCCCTGAGCTGCGCCAGGATGGCGCCGAGCTGCTTCAGGTCCCACACCTCGACGTCAACCAGCAGCTCGCGGAAGTCGGGCGAGCGCGACAGCACCCGCAGGTCGTCGATGTTGCCGCCGTTCTCGCCGATGACGGCCGTGACGGCCGCCAGCACGCCGGGCTCGTTGATGGCCGTGACGGCGATCTGGGCCGGGAACAGCTCCTTGCGCGAGGGGTCGATGTCCCAGCGCACGTCGAGCCAGCGCTCCGGCTGGTCGTCGAAGGCGATCAGCGCCGGCGACTGGATCGGGTAGATGGTGATGCCCTCGCCGGGCGTGAGGATGCCGACGATACGGTCGCCCGGCACGGCGCCGCCGTTGGGCGCGAAGCTCACCGGCAGGT
>CAXTFP010000543.1:0-2679 GCA_964243135.1 uncultured Lichenihabitans sp. | reverse complement strand
TGGCCTCCGCCCTTCCTGTCGTCCTGCTTCGTCCGGCCCTTGTCGGACTCGTCCACATCGGAGTCCTCATCGTCGTCGGCTTCCCGTCGGGCGGGCCGGTCGCGGCCGCCCTCGCGGCGCTCGACATCGTCCCGGCGCTCCGGGGGGCCGCGGCGCTCGGGGCGGCGGTCGTCGCGCCCGGTGTCGTCGCGCCGGGCCCGGAGGTCGCCCCGGCGGTCGTCGCGGTCGTCCCCCTCGTCGAGGTCGCGCGGGTGGTCGGCCCCGCGGCGCGCCCCGCCGCGGTTTCCGCCCACCTCCAGCACGTCGCGCCGCGCCCGTCGCCGGGGCGGAGCGCGGTCGTCGTCCTGCGCGTGGGCCTCATCGGCGTCGCTGGGGCTCATCGGGGCATCATCCGGACTTCAATCATCACACCAGCGGGGCTATGAGGTTCTTGTCTGACAAGCTACCGTGAGGGCGGCATAACCGAACCAGTGGGTTCGGATATTAAGGCGAGCGGATGTCGGCCAAGTCAAGCGGGTCCACGGACCTGTCCCACGATGAGCCAGGTCCTGTGCCCCGCGGGGCACGGCGCCGGGAGGAGATCGTGGCGGTGGCCGAGGCCGTGTTCCTGGCGAGCGGCTTCACGGAGACCACCATGCAGGCCGTGGCGGCGCGGGCCGGGGCCTCGAAGGAGACGCTGTACCGCCACTTCGGCAGCAAGGAGGGGCTCTTCGCCGAGGTCGTTCACAATCGCGCGCGCTGCCTGCTGGGGCAGCTCGACGCCGGCTTCGAGCGGCCGGACAGCGTCGCGGATGTGCTGCACGCCCTCGGCCGGAACCTCCTCGAGACGATGACGAGCCGGGAGGTCACCGCGCTGCTGCGCATCGTCGTGGCGGAATCCCCGCGCGATCCGGCGATCGGGCGCATCTTCCACGCGGTCGGGCCGGAGCGGACCCGGGTGCGGCTCACGCAGTTCCTGGCGGCCGCGCGGGAGCGCGGCGAGTTCGCGGGTGCCGACCCGTCCCTCGCGGCCACCATCTTTCTCGGCGCCATCACGTCCCATGCCCACACGGTCCGCCTCGTCCTGCAGGATTCCCAACCCATGGGAATGTCCGAGATCGAGACGCGGGTCGACGAGGTCGTGGCCATGTTCATGCGGCACTACGGCCGCGCCGCCGGGACGTCTTGACCCGAGGCAGTTCCGCATTGCGTCGCGGCGGACGCGGGTCTAGCTTGCCCGGAAGACGTGCAATCGCGGCTCGTGCAAGCCGCGATGTCGATGCAGAAGCCTCGCTGACCTCCCCACCGCTCGGGTGAAGAGGATCTCGTCAGCAACGCCCGCCGTTTCGGCGGCCCCGCCCTGCCGATCGCCGCCCGTCCTGACCTCACGCCTGCCCGGGCGACCCTCGCGCACCCTCAACCTGTCGACAAGGTGCGACGCCATGACCTTCTCCATCACCCCGACCCTCGCCCGATCGCGCTCGGGCACCGCCGAACCGCGGCCCGCCGCGGTGCGCGCCATCACGCTCGACGACATCCGCGCGTCGCTCCGCGCCGGCCTCGGCGACTTCATGGCCATGCCGACCCACGTGATCTTCCTGGTGCTGATCTATCCCGTGATCGGCCTGGTGATCGCCCGCGTGACGATGGACGGCGACCTGCTGCCGCTCGCCTATCCGATGGCGGCCGGCTTCGCCCTGCTCGGCCCCTTCGCGGCGCTCGGCATGTACGAGCTGAGCCGGCGGCGCGAGCGCGGCCTCGCCCCGACGTGGCGCGACGCCTTCGCGGCCGCGCGTTCGCCCGGCGCGCCCGCCATCGCGACCCTGGCCCTGCTGCAGCTCGCCGTCTTCACGGCCTGGATCGCCACCGCGCAGGGGCTTTATTCCGCCCTCGCCGGCGACCTCCACCCGCGCTCGATCGGCGACCTCCTGGGCTTCGCCCTGACGACTCCGGCCGGCTGGGCCCTCGTGGTGCTGGGCAACGGGCTGGGAGCTGTCTTCGCCGCGTTGGCCTTCGCGCTCAGCGTCGTGTCCCTGCCGATGCTGCTCGACCGCGGCGGCACCGCGACCGAGGCGGTGCGGACCTCGATCCGCGCCGTCAAGGCCAGCCCCGGCCCGATGGCGCTCTGGGGATGCATCGTGGCGGGGGCGCTGTTCGCCGGCTGCCTCCCGGTCTTCGTCGGGCTCGCCGTGGTGCTGCCCGTGCTGGGCCACGCCACCTGGCACCTGTACCGCCGCGCCGTGCCGCCGGACCTCGCCGAGGGCCCGCGCTGACGGGCGTCACGCTTCGGCGGGCGCGATCCTCGCGCCTTGGGCCGCGGTGATCCGCCGGAAGGCGATCTCCACGGCTTCGCTCAGGTTGCGCTCGTCGCGGATCGAGCTTTCCATGGCGGCGCCGCCCATCTCCACCCAGCTTTGGGCGAGACGCAGGCTCAGGCGGCGGTCGCCGCGCCCGGCCGAGCGCAGGGCGACGTCGAACATCGAGCGCTCGGTGAGGAGGTCGTGCCGCACCGGCGAGAAGTCCGGCGTCCAGCCGTCCGCGGCGGCAAGCGCCCGGATCAGGGTCTTCAGCTCGGCCACGAGATTGCCGTCCCGGATGCGCAGGCGGTCGGCGGCGTTGGAGCGGCCCGGACGGGACGCGAAGATCTGTCGGAATGCGGCGGCGTCGTCCACGTCGGTCCTCCTGGGCGCTACTTGAAGG
>CAXTFP010000542.1:0-2683 GCA_964243135.1 uncultured Lichenihabitans sp. | reverse complement strand
CTTGAGCCTCACGCTCGGCGCCGCACTGGCCGACGACCTGCCGCTCTCGGCGCGGGACGGCGGCTTCATTCGTGCCGGCCACGACCTCGCGCTCGACGAGGCGCGCGAGTTGCGCGACGACACGCGCCGCGTCGTGGCGGCGCTGCAGGCCCGCTACATCGAGCATACGGAGGTGCGGACCCTCAAGATCAAGCACAACAACTTCCTCGGCTTCTTCATCGAGGTCGCGTCGCAGGTCGGCGAATCCTGGCGTGTGCCGCCACACAACGCGCTCTTCATCCACCGCCAGACCATGGCGGGCGCCATGCGCTTCTCGACGGCCGAACTGGCCGAGCTGGAAGCCCGCATCTCCACGGCCGCCGACCGTGCCCTCGCCATCGAGGCCGACCTTTATCAGGGCCTTGTCGCGGCCGTCGCGGCCGAGGCCGAGGCCATCCGGGCGGCGGGCGACGCGCTGGCCGCCATCGACGTCGCCTTCGCGCTGGGCGAGGTCGCGGACGCGCGCGGCTGGGTGCGCCCCGTCGTCGACCGCTCCCTCGCCTTCCGCATCGCGGGCGGGCGTCATCCGGTGGTCGAGGCGGCGCTGCGGGCCAAGGGCGTCGACTTCATCGCCAACGGCTGCGACCTGTCGGGCACGGAGGGGCCGGCACGGGCCAAGGCCACGGGCGGGCGCATCGCGGTCGTCACCGGCCCCAACATGGCCGGCAAGTCGACCTTCCTGCGCCAGAACGCGCTGATCGCCGTGCTGGCCCAGGCGGGCTCCTACGTGCCGGCCGCCGAAGCCCACATCGGGGTCGTCGACCGGCTGTTCTCGCGGGTCGGCGCCGCCGACGACCTCGCCCGCGGGCGCTCGACCTTCATGGTCGAAATGGTCGAGACGGCCGCGATCCTGAACCAAGCCACGGGCCGCTCGCTCGTCATCCTGGACGAGATCGGCCGCGGCACCGCGACCTTCGACGGCTTGTCGATCGCCTGGGCGACCGTGGAGCACCTCCACGACCGCAACCGGGCGCGCGGCCTCTTCGCGACCCACTTCCACGAGCTGACGCAGCTCACGAAGAAACTGCCCCGCCTGACCAACCTGACCGTGAAGGTCACCGAATGGCACGGCGACGTGGTGTTCCTGCACGAGGTGGTGGCGGGCGCGGCCGACCGCTCCTACGGCATCCAGGTCGCGAAGCTCGCCGGCCTCCCGGCCTCCGCGGTCGATCGCGCCCGCACGGTCCTGGCGGAGCTGGAGAAGGGCGCCCGCTCCTCGCCCGTTGAGCGCATGCTGGGCGACCTGCCGCTCTTCGCCAACCTCGACGCGCCCCCGCCGCCCCCTCCGCCGCGGGACCGGTTGCGCGAGGCGCTCGACGCCGTCGAGCCCGACGAGCTCACCCCCAAGGCGGCGCTGGAAGCGCTCTACGCCCTGAAGCGGGCCGCGCGGGAGGAGGCGTGAGGCTCGATTTCCGGGCGCCGTGCCGTTAGACAGCCCCGACCGCACGAGGAGCATCGACGCCGTGACCGCACCGTTTCCTGACCGCCTGTCCGTCGACCCCAACAGCCCGCACTATGACGAGGCCGTCCTGTCCCAGGACGTCGGCATCCTGTTCGACGGCAAGGAGAAGACCAACGTCGAGGAATATTGCATCAGCGAGGGCTGGATCAGAGTCGCGGCCGGCACCGCCAAGGACCGCTTCGGCCGTCCCATGACTATCAAGCTGAAGGGCGTGGTCGAGCCCTACGTCCGCGGTGCCGCTGCGGAGGCGTGAGCCGGTCGGATGTCACAGCTCGGAAAATGACTCCGGCCAGAGCCGGGCACCGTGCAGGACCCGAAGGATGCGGACTGCGTCTGCCGTTACCGTATAGGCTGCGACATACCGCGTTCGCCTGATCACAAGTTCCCGCGTGCCGGGGACGCGGCCCGGACGCCCACTCTGTGGAAATTGGGCGAGGCGCCCCGCCGCCGCCTCGATCTGCTCATCGACCGCGACGGCTGCCCGAGGATTGCGGCTCTCGATGGCGGTGAAGATGGCGTCGCGGTCGGACATGGCGAAGGCCGACCAGAGCAGCTTCACGGCTGCTCCGGCCGGGATCTGCCAAGCGCAACACTCCGGCGCCTCGCGAAATGCGCCGCGGCCTCCTCCCCGGACACGTCGGGCCGGGTATCCTCCAGCGCCTGCGTGACCTTGCCGCGGAACCAAACATCATGCGCTTCGCCTGCACAGGCCAGGTCGAAAGGGAAGGAGCCGTCGTCGGCCACGCGCGTCAGGAGCATGTGGACGGCGTCCGAGAGCGTGAGCCCCATGCGGTTCAGCACGGCCGAGGCGCGGTCGCCCACATTCGAGTCGATGCGGGTCTCGATGAGAATCTCCGATGCCACTGTCCGTCTCCTGCCTGCGACTATCATCATATCACACCGGCTTTCGTCGTCCGCGCCTTCCGCCGCATGCGCGACCCGAATGGGCAACGTCGGTCGTCCGATTGTGCAGGTCGCATCGCAGGCAATGAGGGCTTCCCATGGATTGCCGGTCGACCCCGGCCTCCTTTCGATCTGATGCGATGGCTCGCCGCGCCCCCTCCGAACTGTCACCCCGCCTCCGCGGCACGCTCGCCGATCCGGAGGTGCTGGCGGCACGGGCCGCGGCGCGCGGCCTCCCGCACGTGGCCGCGCTCGACGCCTACGTCGCGGCCCTGCGCG
>CAXTFP010000541.1:0-2684 GCA_964243135.1 uncultured Lichenihabitans sp. | reverse complement strand
GGGTGATGATGGTATCGGCGACCGGCGCGGACGCGGTGTGGACCGGCAGATAAATGCTGACCACCGCCCCCTGCCCCGGCTTCGAATCCGCGAAGATATAGCCGCCCGATTGCTTGACGATGCCGTAGACGGTGGAGAGGCCGAGGCCGGTGCCCTTGCCGACCTCCTTGGTGGTGAAGAAGGGCTCGAAGATCTTGGGCAGCACGTCGGCCGGGATGCCGGAGCCGGAATCCTCGATGTCGATCAGCACGTAGTCGGCCGGGGTCAGGGTCTTCTCGTTGAAGCCCGCGACCTCCGCCTCGGGCACGTTGCGGGTCCGCACCGTCACGCGCCCGCCCTCCGGCATGGCGTCGCGGGCGTTGACCACGAGGTTGATCACCACCTGTTCCAGCTGGTTCAGGTCGGCCCGCACGAGCCACAGGTCGCGCCCGTGCTTGACGTCGATCTCGATCTTCTCGCCGACGAGGCGGCGCATCATGTTCTGCAGCTCCGCCACCACGTCGCCGAGCTGGAGCACCTCGGGCTGCAGCGTCTGCCGCCGCGAGAAGGCCAGAAGCTGGCGCACGAGGCCCGCCGCCCGGTTGGCGTTCTGGCGGATCTGCATGATGTCCTGGAAGGACGGGTCGGTCGGCCGGTGGTTGGCGAGCAGCAGGTCCGAGTAACCGATGATGGCCGTCAGCACGTTATTGAAGTCGTGCGCCACGCCGCCGGCGAGCTGGCCCACGGCCTGCATCTTCTGGGCCTGGGCGAAGCTTTCCTGGAGCGTGCGCTGCTCGGTCGTGTCGAGGGCGAAGATGTCGACCGTCGACCCTTCGCCGCCCCGCGCCTCGTTGCCCGACACGAAGAGCCGCACCGAGCGCTCGGCCGCGCCGCCGAGCGTGGCGTCGATGGGCGGGATGTCGCCCCGCCCCTGCGCGGCGGCCGCCACCGCGGCCCGCAGCGCCGTCCCGTCCTCCTCGGACACGCCCGCGTAGACGGAGCGGAACCGGTCCCCGCCCCCGCGCAGCGCGTCGCCGAACAGCCGCATGAAGGCCGCGTTGGAGCGCAGGATGGCACCCGAGCCGTCGAGCGACGCGATGGCCATGGGGGTCGAGTTGAAGAAGCGCGCGAACCGCACCTCGGCGGCGCGCAGGTCCTCGGCGGGCTCCTCGCCCGGCGCCCGGCTGATCACCAGCGTGCGCGACGGGCCGGGCACCCGGTCCTCCGCGAAGGCGATGCGGTGCAGCAGCCGCACCGGCAGGCTTTGCCCGCCGCGCCGCTTCAGGTCGACGTCGAACTGCTCGGTCTTGACCTCGCTCGGCGCGCCCGGCACCGCCGACAGCATGGCGGCGCCGTCGCCCGCCATGATGTCGGCCAGCGTGAGCCCGCCCGAGCCCACCTGGGCGAGGTCGTAGTCGAGCCATTCAGCGAGCGTGGCGTTGAGATAGGACAGCCGCCCGTCGCTGTCGGCCGAGAAGAAGCCGGCCGGCGCGTGGTCGAGGAAGTCGATCGCGTGCTGGAGTTCCTGGAACACGTTCTCGTGGCGCTCGCGCTCGCGCGTCACGTCCGCGACGCTCCACAGCACGGCGCGCCGGCGGCCGGGGCGGTCGAGCGGGCGCACCTTGACGCGGTACCAGCCCACGGCCGCCGCGGCGTCGAGCGCCGGCGACAGGCGGATCTCCTCGGCGGCCGTGCGGTGGTCGCGCGCCGCCTGGGCGAGCCGGTAGACGGCTTCCGAGATCTCGGCCGGCCCCGAGAACAGCCGCTCCACGGGCCGGATCTGCGACGCGTCCGTGGCGCCCGACATGCCGAGGTAGGTTTCGTTGGCGTAGAGCACCCGCGCGTCGCCCTCCGTCACCAGGAGGCCCTCCCCGCCCGTGTCGGCGATGAGCTTGGTGAGGTCGTTGCGGGCCGTTTGGCCGGAGAACTGGAGAAAGCCGACCGCGAAGAAGAACAGCGCGATCAGCCCCACGATGGCCAGCACGGCCAGCAGCCCCAGGGTGAAACGGCCCGCCTGGTCCTGCGGCAGGACGGAATAGGAGCCGGCCGCAGCCACCAGCAGCAGCGCGATGACCAGCACCATGACGGGGCTGCCGGTCCGCTCGCTGCGGTCCACGGCCGGGAGGGGCGCGTCCGTCACGGTGTCCTCGCCGGAGCCGCGGTCCGCGCGGCAAAGCCGCGCCCACGGGCCCCGCGCGCTGACAACGGCCGCCGAAACCGGCTATGCACCGCCCGGGAGGAGCCGCGGGCCACCGCTCCTGGACCGAGCCTCACCCCATTAACCATTGATTAACCTTATTGAAGCGCACCTCGCACCTCGTGCTACAGTTCAGCACTTGAGTGGGGCCTGTGTCGAGAGGCGAACGGAAGCATGCAGTCATTGGCCTCCTTTTTCGAGGACAACAAGCCTCTGGCCATCGCCGCCCTGGTGGCGTCGATCCTCGTGCTCATCATCGTGGTCTTCGTCCTGTACCGGCTCCTCTTCGGCCGCCGCCTGCGCGCCGCCACCAACGGCCGCGCCCGCCAGCCGCGGCTGGGCATCGTCGACGCCTACGACCTCGACCGGCAGCGGCAGCTGGTGCTGGTGCGCCGCGACAACGTCGAACACCTCATCATGATCGGCGGCCCGACCGACGTGGTGATCGAATCGAGCATCGTGCGCACCCAGGCGGCCCCCGCGGCGCGCGACAAGGACGGCGCGGGCC
>CAXTFP010000540.1:0-2688 GCA_964243135.1 uncultured Lichenihabitans sp. | reverse complement strand
GACGCCACGCCGACGCCCTCCCCGCCGAAGAACCTCTGCACGAGGTTGTCGGCGGTCACCAGCATCAGCATGGCGAAGGTGAACAGCGACAGGTAGGCGAAGAAGCGCGACCGGTGCGGGTCGTCGTGCATGTAGCCGAAGGAGTAGCTGTGCACGATGGTCGACACGGTGGTGACGACGACCAGCATCACGGCCGTCAGCGTGTCGATGCGGAAGGCCCAATCGACCTTGAGGTCGCCGACCGTGAACCAGTTGGCGACCGGCACGAGCGCGTCGTGGTGGCCGAAGCCGACGCGGAAGAAGGCGATCCAGCTCAGCGCGCAGGAGACGGAGAGCAGCGTGGTGGTGACGTATTCGGAGTTGCGGTGGCCGATCTGCCGGCCGAACAGCCCGGCCACGAGGGCGCCAAGCAGGGGCAGGAAGACGATGAGGTCGTACAGCATGGGGTGCCTCAGCCCTTCATCATGTTGATGTCTTCGACCGAGATCGTGCCCTTGTTCCGGAAGAACACCACGAGGATGGCGAGGCCGATGGCCGACTCCGCCGCCGCCACGGTCAGCACCAGCAGCGCAAAGACCTGGCCGGTGAGGTCGTTCAGGAAAGCCGAGAAGGCCACGAGGTTGAGGTTGACCGCCAGCAGGATCAGCTCGACCGACATCAGGATGACGATGATGTTCTTGCGGTTGAGGATGATGCCCGCGATCCCCAGGGTGAACAGGATCGCCGCGACGATGAGGTAGTGAGTCAGGCCGACAGCCATGCTTGTCTCCGGGCGGGGAGCCCCACGGACCCACACGCCGATCGCGATCCACCGGTCAGGCCGACGGGAAGTTCCCGCCGGCTCTTACCACGATGCGGCCGGAGCGCCACCCGCGAGTGGACCTCCCGGCCGCGGGGCCTTCAGCTACAGCCCGACGCGCGAGGGCACCTTGCGGAGCTGCACGGCGACCTTGCGGTCGCGCAGGTTCTGCGCGTCGATGCTCTGCCGCTTGACCCCGCGGCGCGACCGCAGGGTGAGCACGATGGAGCCGATCATCGCGGTCAGCAGGATGAAGCCGGCGGCCTGGAAGAAGTAGACGTATTGCGTGTACAGGATGCGGCCGAGTGCGGCCGTGTTGGACACGCCGGGCGCGATGGGCGCCTCCGGCATGGTCCCGCCCGCGGACCCGAGCGTCCAGCCGCCGACCACGACGATCAGCTCCATCAGCACGATGACGCCGACCGTGGCGCCGAGCGGCAGGTACTGCAGGAAGCCCTGTTTCAGGGTCGCGAAGTCGACGTCGAGCATCATCACGACGAAGAGGAACAGCACCGCCACGGCCCCGACGTAGACCACGACCAGGATCATGGCCAGGAACTCGGCGCCGAGCAGCAGGAAGAGACCCGCCGCGTTGACGAAAGCCAGGATCAGGAACAGCACGGAATGGACGGGGTTGCGGGCCGCGATGACCATGAAGGCCGAGGCGATCGCCACGAAGGAGAAGACGTAGAAGAGGAAAGTCGCGGCCATTCGTGTCCAGCTCCACGCCCCGGCGCGCCGAGGCCCGAGGGCCGCGACGCGCCGTGCGTCCTGATTCAGCGGTAGGGAGCGTCCGCCTTGAGGTTGCGGGCGATCTCGCGCTCCCACCGATCGCCGTTGGCGAGCAGTTTGGCCTTGTCATAAAGGAGTTCCTCGCGGGTCTCCACCGAGAACTCCATGTTCGGCCCTTCCACGATGGCGTCGACCGGGCAGGCCTCCTGGCACAGGCCGCAGTAGATGCACTTCACCATGTCGATGTCGTAGCGCGTGGTGCGACGCGTGCCGTCGTTGCGGCGCGGTCCCGCCTCGATGGTGATGGCCTGGGCCGGGCAGATGGCCTCGCACAGCTTGCAGGCGATGCAGCGCTCTTCCCCGTTGGGGTAGCGGCGCAGCACATGCTCACCGCGGAAGCGCGGGCTCTGCGGGTTCTTCTCGTGCGGATAGTTCAGCGTCGGCTTGGGCTTGAAGAAGTACCGCATCGACAGGGCGAAGGCCCCGAAGAACTCGGTCAGGAACAGTTGCTTGGCGGCTTGGTCGAGCCTCATGGGGCACCTTTGACGAATGCGGAGGGAGGGGCGGCCTTCAATGGAAGGTGCCGCCCATGCCGGTGATCTCGAGGAAGCCCGCCACCAGCACGACGTAGACGAGCGAGATCGGCAGGAACACCTTCCAGCCGAGCCGCATCAGCTGGTCGTAGCGGTAGCGCGGCACGAAAGCCTTGGTCATGGCGACGAGGAAGAACATGAAGCTGGTCTTCAGCACGAACCAGATCACGCCCGGCACCCAGGTGAAGGGCGCGAAGGGGATCGGCGACAGCCAGCCGCCGAGGAACAGCACCGACATGAGGGCGCACATGGACACGATGGCCACGTATTCGCCGAGCATGAACAGCACATAGGGCGTGGCCGAATATTCGGTCATGAAGCCGGCCACGAGCTCGGATTCGGCCTCGACGAGGTCGAAGGGCGAGCGGTTCGTCTCGGCCAGGACGGAGACGAAGAAGATCACGAACATCGGCAGCAGCGGCAGCCAGTACCAGCCGAAGATGCCAAGGTAGGAGTTCTGCGACATGACGATGTCGGTCAGGTTCAGCGAGCCCGCGCAGAGCAGCACCGTCACCAGCACGAAGCCGATCGACACCTCGTAGGACACCATCTGGGCGGCCGAGC
>CAXTFP010000539.1:0-2690 GCA_964243135.1 uncultured Lichenihabitans sp. | reverse complement strand
CCCTCGCCCGGCGCGCTGAAGCAGCCGCTGGCGGTGGAGATCAGCTCCGCCACCGAGGCCGTGCGGATCGCCGTCGAGCCGCAGGTCGTGTCCGACAGGCGCCTGCTCGACGCGATGTTGATCGCGGCCGCCGGCCAGCCGGCCCACGGCGGGGCAGCGGCCGGCCTGCACCGCTTCGCGGCCGGCGCGGCGGGGTCGGCCGCGGTGGGGTTGTTCCAGGCCCACGCCGCGGGCCATGTGGCGCGCTGCCACGTGCACCGGTTCCGCCCCCGTCCCGTCGCCCGTTCCTTCGTCACGGTGCTGTTCGGCGCGACCGAGCCCGTCAAGCTGCAGCCGATCCTGTTCCGCCAGGCGGGGATCGACGCCGGCGAGTGGATCTACGTGTGCAACTCGCCCGAGGACGCCGAGACAGTGATGCGGCTCGGCCGCCTCGTGTCGGACCTCTACGATGTCCCCATCACCGTGGTGGTGATGCCCGACAACGTCGGGTTCGGGGCCGCCAACAACGCGGCCGTGGCCCAGGCCGCGAGCGACAGCATCGTGCTCGTCAACCCGGACGTCTACCCCGTGCCGGGCCACGCCGGCGCCCTGCGCGACGCGCTCGACCGGCAGACGCCCGGATCGGGACTGTGGGGCGGGCTGCTGTTCTACGACGACGGCAACCTCATGCATTCGGGCATGTATCTCGACCGGGACACAGCCTTCCGCCGCGCGGGGCTGGGCCGCCCCGCCGGCCCGGGCGAGGCCTCCGCGGCCGATCTCCTCCGGGTGGAGCATTTCGACAAGGGCGTGCCCTTTGATGAGGCGTCCTGGCGCCGCCCCAAGGCGGTGCCGGCCGTGACGGGGGCCGTGATGGCCTTCGCGCGCCGGCCCTTCGAGCGGCTCGGCGGCTTCTCGACGCGCTACATCTACGGCCATTACGAGGACGCGGACCTGTCGCTGCGCTGGGCCGCCGAGGGCGGGACCGTGGCGGTCGATCCCCTGCTGCGGCTCGTCCACCTTGAAGGGCAGGGGTCGAAGCCCAAGGGCGAGCAGTACCGCGCGGCCGCGATCCTCAACCGACACCTGTTCACGCTGCGGCACGGCGCGGCCTATGACCAGGACCCGGGCGCCTTCACGGCCGCGCGCGAGCTCGCGCCGGGCGGGGCGTGAGGCGGGCGGACGGATCCGGGAGAGGCTCGATGCGCGTCCTCTACGTCAGCTACATGCACCCGGCCGTGGCCGCGGGCGGCGCCCAGCAGGTGGCCTACGAGCTGTTCCGCGCGAGCCTCGCCCGGGGGCACGAGGCCTTCATGATCTCCGCGCTGGAGGCGGGCCACGAGGCCGAGCACGGCAAGCCCGGCGCGCCGGTCGTGCCGCTGCACGGGGAGGCGCGGCAGTATCTCTATTTCCCGCAGTCCTACGACTTCGTCCACCTGTCGGTGGAGGACCCGCGCTCGGTAAAGATCTTCGGCGAGCTCGTGGCGCGGCTGCGGCCGGACGTGGTCCACTTCCACCACTACCACCGCGTCGGCGTCGAATCGATCCGCGCGGCCCGCGTGGCGGCGCCGGACGCCGTGATCTGCCTGACGCTGCACGAGATGATGGCGATCTGCCTCGCGGACGGCCAGATGCTGAAGCGCCCCACGCGCGAGCTGTGCCACGCGGCCGCGCCCACCGCTTGCAGCCGCTGCTTCCCCGAGCACCGGCCCGAGTTCTTCACGCTGCGCGCGGCGCGGCTGAAGGCGATGCTCGGCGAATGCGACGGCTTCATCTTCCCCTCCGAGTTTCTGGCCGAGCGCTACGTCGACTGGGGGCTGCCGGGCGAGCGCTGCGCCGTCATCCCCAACGGGCAGGCGGACCTGTCGGCCGGGGCCGACCGGCAGCACCATTCCCCGCGTCTCAACCGCTTCGGCTTCTTCGGCCAGTTCCTCGACAACAAGGGCGTAGACGTCATGCTGGACGCGCTGATCATCCTGGCCCGGGAGAAGCGCGTCCCATCCGCCGGCCTCGTTGTGGAGATCAACGGCGGCAACAAGCATTACGCCTCGCCGGGCTACCACGAGAAGGTGGCGGGCCAGATCGCCGAGATCGGTCGGCTCAACGTCGGGCCCATCGCGGTGCGCGACCGCGGCGGCTATGCGCGCGAGGAGATGGCGAACCGCATGCGAGCGGTCGACTGGGTGGTGGTGCCCTCGACGTGGTGGGAGGTGTTCGGCCTCGTCGTGTCGGAGGCCTGGATGTTCGGCCGTCCCGTCATCGCCTCGGCGATCGGCGGCTTGGCCGAGCGGGTGCGGGACGGCGTCGACGGCCTCCTCGTCCCGGCCCGCGACCCCGCGGCCCTGGCCGACCGGTTGGCCGCGCTGGTGGGCGACGAGGCGCTGTGGCGCCGCCTCAACGCCGGCATTCGGCCCGGCTGGAGCGCGGGGGACATGCTCGACGCGCATATCCGGTTGTGGGGAGACATGGGGCAGGGGAGAATGGTGTCGACGCCGGACAGTATAATTATGCACGCTGCGCGATGACATTAATTACTTGATTCTACACTTTTGATAGAAGCTTCGATTTCTATCGTCTATTTGGATCCTTTATCTCCGTAAGAATACTCTCTTGCAACAACTACACGAGCATGATTACCGGCACTGTGAAACGTCTATCTAGAGCCTGTCAGGCAGTTTTAGCACCATAGCCGGCGTGTCTCAGGTAGCGGG
>CAXTFP010000538.1:0-2697 GCA_964243135.1 uncultured Lichenihabitans sp. | reverse complement strand
GTGGAGGCCGACCTCGCCGGCGACCATCCGCTGGGCGAAGGGCTCGCGGCCGTCCACGCGCTGCCGACGGCCAGGAACCTGCCCCAGGGCGTGGCGTTCCGGCAGTCGGGCGACGCCGAGATCATGGCCGAGGTCTTCGCGGGCTTCGCGCTGGCCATCGGGGCGGGGCTGATGATGGTCTACGGCGTGCTGATTCTCCTGTTCGGCTCCTTCACCCAGCCCATCACCATCCTGTTCTCGCTGCCGCTGTCGATCGGCGGCGCCATCCTGGCGCTGCTGGTGACGGGCCGGCCCATCTCCATGCCGGTGGTGATCGGCATCCTGATGCTGATGGGCATCGTCACCAAGAACGCCATCATGCTGGTGGACTTCGCCGTGGAGGAGATCCGCGCCGGCACGCCGCGCCTCGAAGCCCTGGTGGAGGCCGGCCGCAAGCGCGCCCGGCCCATCGTGATGACGACCATCGCCATGGTGGCCGGCATGCTGCCCTCGGCCTTCGCTTTCGGCGACGGCGGCGAGTTCCGCTCGCCCATGGCGATCGCGGTGATCGGCGGGCTGATCGTGTCGACCGTGCTGTCGCTCGTCTTCGTGCCGGCGGTCTTCACCGTGCTGGACGACGCGGGGCTGCTCCTCATCAGGTTGCTCGGGCGCTTCGTCGGCGAGCGGGACGAGGCCGTGCCGGCGGCAGGGCGTGGCCGGGCCGAGCCGCAGCGCCCCTACGCGCCTGACTATCCGCAGGCAGCGGAGTGAAGCGGTCGCCGAATTATCGCCGCCCTTCACCGCTCGTCCCCGCACAGGGATGGGGATGAACGGTGTAGGGCAGGGATCGTCGCCCATCCCTACCGGGACGGGTCCAGAGGGGCTATCGGAACGCGGAAGGGCGCGGCGCGCCGGACAGGAAAGCGAAGGCGATGGCCGGGGAAGACGATCAGGGCGGCGGGAAGAAGCCAAGCCTCTTCAGGAGGCTGTTCGGCGGCGGGCAGGCGCCCGAGCCGAAGGCCGCGCCGGAACCGCTGCCGCCCGAGCCCTCGGCCGCGGAGCCCCCGCCCGAACCTCTCCAGACTCCGCCTATTGTCCTGTCACCCATCGTCCCGGCGCTCGCCGACGATGAGGATGGGGACGCCGATGAGGCCCCGGCCGCGCCCGGGGAGCCCGCGCCGCGCGGCTGGTGGTCGCGGCTCACGGGCGGCCTCGCGCGCTCCTCCTCTTCGATCAAGGAGGGGATCGTCGGGGTCTTCTCCAAGCGCAAGCTCGACTCAGCGACCCTCGACGACCTCGAAGACGTGCTGATCAAGGCCGACCTCGGCCTTGCCATGGCGACCCGCATCACCGGGGCGCTCGGCAGCGGGCGCTACGACAGGGGCATCGACCCCGAGGAGGTCCAGGCCATCCTGGCCCGCGAGGTCGAGGCCGTGCTCACGCCCGTGGCGCTGCCCTTCGCGGTCGACGCCGCCCGAAAGCCCTTCGTGGTGCTGGTGATCGGCGTCAACGGCTCGGGCAAGACCACGACGATCGGCAAGCTCGCCGCCAAGCTCGCCGCGGAGGGTCACAGGCTGACGCTCGGCGCCGGCGACACGTTCCGGGCCGCCGCCATCGAGCAGCTCCGCATCTGGGGCGAGCGCACGGGCTCGCCCGTCGTGTCGCGCCCGCAGGGGGCCGACGCCGCGGGGCTGGCCTTCGACGCCATCCGCGAGGCGCGCGACAACGGCTCCGACGTCGTGCTGATCGACACCGCGGGCCGCCTCCAGAACCGGGCCGAGCTGATGGACGAGCTCGCCAAGGTGATCCGCGTCGTCAGGAAGGCTGAGCCCGGCGCGCCCCACGCCGTCCTCCTGGTGCTCGACGCCACCGTGGGCCAGAACGCTCTGAGCCAGGTCGAGATCTTCTCCAAGGTGGCGGGCGTCACGGGCCTCGTGATGACCAAGCTCGACGGCACGGCGCGCGGCGGCATCCTCGTGGCCGTGGCCGAGAAGTTCGCCCTGCCGGTCCACTTCATCGCGGTGGGCGAGGGGATCGACGACCTGCACCCCTTCGAGGCCGCCGATTTCGCCCGCGCCATCGCCGGTCTGGAGCGCCTGCCGGCGGGCGAGCCATGAAAAGATCGGGTTCGGCGCTTTAAGGGACGGGCGATTGAGGCTATTCGGGCGCCGTTGCCCCGGTCGGGACCGGCCCTCCAGCGACAGGCGATGCATGACGACCATCGAGGACAGGGCGAAGATCGAGCGGGCCGCCGCGGAGCCCCCGGCCGCCGCGCGGGCTCCCGCCCCGCGGGCGCCGGGGCGGACAATCAGCCCGACCCTGAAGCTCTTGCTGGAACTGGGCCCGCTCGGCTGCTTCTTCCTCGCCTCCTACTGCTACGGCCTGCACGTCGCGACGGGCGTGCTGATGGTGGGCGTGGTGGCGACGCTGGTGGCCTCCTACGCGCTGACGCGCCGCCTGCCGGTGATGCCGGTGGTGACGGCCGTCGCCGTGCTTCTGTTCGGGGCGCTGACCTTCTATTTCGACAATCCCGTCTTCATCAAGATCAAGCCGACGGTGATCAACTGCATCTTCGGCGGCGCGCTGCTCGGCGGCCTCGCTTTCGGCCGGCCGCTGCTGCCGGTGGTGCTCGACTCGGCGCTGCACCTCGACGAGGAGGGGTGGCGCAAGCTCACCTTCCGCTGGGGCCTGTTCTTCTTCGTGCTGGCGGCGCTGAAC
>CAXTFP010000537.1:1041-2708 GCA_964243135.1 uncultured Lichenihabitans sp. | reverse complement strand
TGATAGGTGGCGGGGATCAAAAGGATGCCTGCCGTCAGGCTCGACAGACGGAGCGCGACGAAGGAGCAGTGATCGAGGAGACAGAAGGGTGCGCCCCAGAGCGAATGGGTGATGAGGGACATGTTGCCCCAAAAGCTGGGGCGCCAGTCATGGTCGTCGACCAATCTGCGAGCCGATGTCGCGAAGGACCAGTCGTCGTTCAGGGGAAAATCGCCGCCCGGCCCGACGATCAGGATGCAGAGGCCGTAGACCGCCATGAGGATGAGGATGCCGCGAGCATCCTTGGATTTCAGCAGGCTCCACCATTCGAAGGTGCTGGAGCGCGGACGGACCCAAGGAGGCATCACTCACCTGAAAAAGCCGATGTCCGCCGCGCCCGTTCCGCGCCTGCGGAGGACGTCTCGGGCCACGCTGATAGGCTCCGAGCCTCAGCCCGTCATGGATAGGGCGCGGCATTGCTCCCGGCCGGCTCTGCCCATGCCGAGCCGAGACGGCCATACCCGCTCCGATCTTCCCCCAGCCCGTCGAAGGCCCGCCGGGCGGCCGCGATGCAGGGCTGCTCCAGCCCGTGGTGCAGGGCGGCCGCGAGCGCCAGCGCGAGCGGGATCGACAGGCCGACGGCGGCTGACGCGCCGAGGCCCCACCGTTCTCCCGCCGTCACGCAGAGGTTCGCCACCGTGCAGTGGACGAGGTAAAGGGGGAAGGATACGAGGCCGAGCCACGCCACGAGCCGCAGGGGCAAGGCCCGCGTGCCGAGCGAGGCGGCGCGCCACACCGCCAGGGCCGCGAGACCCGCGAAGGCCGCGTAGGTCGGGCCCGACACGCCCGCGAAGTCGCCCCGCCCGAACGCGGCCGCGGCGACGGCCGCCGCGATGGCGGCTCCGCCCACCCATCCGAGAGTGCCGCGATGGAGCCGGTAGGTCATCAGGCCGAGGACGAAGAAGGGAGCGAACTGCGGCATGACCGCGATATAGCCGATCTGGTGCCACGGCCGCGAGGCGTCGAACGCCATGGCGTCCGGCACGCCGAACCGGTAGCACACGGCCACGGCGAGCCAGGCGAGCGCGAGCGCCTCCAGGTGGCGCAGCGCGCCGCACAGCAGCACGGCCGCGGCCATCGCGTAGAACGCGATCTCGAAGGCCAGCGTCCAATAGGGGTTCGCGATGTTGGGCACGCCGACGAAGGACTGCAGCATGGTCAGGTTGACCAGCACGGCCGGGAGGCCGTACTTCCCCACCCAGAGGACGTAGACGGCGGTCAGGAGCACCGAGGCGAGATAGGCCGGGTACAGCCGCACGGCCCGGGAGATCGCGAAGCGCCGGATGGAGCGGGTCCGCTCGGCCACCATCAGGATCGCGAAGCCGCTGATGGTGAAGAACAGTTCAACGCCGAGCAGTCCCAGGCGAAAGATCTGGTCGGGATTGGCCGTGCCGAAGGCGATGTGCTCCCAATGGAACAGACAGACCGCGACGGCTGCCACCCCCCTCAGGGCGTCGATCCCGATGAGGCGGCCCGGCTGGCTGGCGGGTCCGGTGATGGCCATTCTCCCTCGCCCGGGGCCTCGGGACGGCGGACGCCGGTCCGCCGCGAAGCCGCCGCACCTTCTATCGTCCCGCCGAGGTCGCCGCAATCGGTGAACGTATCCGGCAAGGCAAGGGCATACGGCG
>CAXTFP010000537.1:0-1031 GCA_964243135.1 uncultured Lichenihabitans sp. | reverse complement strand
GCCGCAATCGGGGGCCGGCGGCGCGAGGCACGATCGGCTCGAGGCCGTGCAATCCCTGCGCGCCCTCGCGGCCGTGGCGGTGCTGCTGTCCCACGCCGTGGGGGACATCGCCTACCACGGCGGCCCGGTGCTGGTCTCGCGCTACTATGCGGGCGCGGCCGGCGTGGACCTGTTCTTCGTCATCTCGGGCTTCGTGATGGTCTACGCGTCGCGCGGCCTGTTCGGGGCGCCGTGGGGCTGGGCCGGCTTCCTGCACAGGCGCCTCGCCCGCATCGTCCCGCTCTACTGGCTCGCCACCCTGGCCTACGCGCTGGTCCAGATCGGCCAGGGGAAGTGGGCCTTGGTGCGGCCGGGGCCCGTGGCGGCGTCGCTGATGTTCTGGCCCTACGCGGACGCGGAAGGGCTGCACCTGCCGTTCTACGGCATCGGCTGGACTCTGGACTACGAGATGTTCTTCTACGCCGTCTTCGCGGCCGGGCTCCTGTTCCGGCCGAGGCGGGGGCTCGCCCTCGTGGCGGGGGGCCTCCTCGCGCTGGCGGTCCTGGGCGCGGTCCTGGATCTGCCGCAGCCGCTGCGCTACTGGTCCCGCCCGATCCTGGTCGAGTTCCTGTTCGGCATGGCGGCGGGCGTTGCCCTCCTGCGGGGATGGCGGATGCCGCCCTGGGCCGCGTGGGCCTGCGTGCTCCTCGGGGTCGGCCTCCTGGCCGGCGCCACCGCCGCGGGGTTCAACTTCGATCCGGTCGCGCCGGACCGCGTCCCGCGCTCCCTCGTCTGGGGCCTACCCTGCGCGCTCGTCTTCGCGGGCGCCGTGCTGCGGGGCGCGCAGCCGGCCCGGTCCCGTCCCTGGCTCGCGGCCCTCGGGGATTCCTCCTACGCGATCTACCTGCTCCACCCGCTCGTCATCATCGCGCTGCGGCCGCTGCTGCCGGCGCTCACGGCCGCGCTCGCGGGCGTGCCGCGGGCTGCGGAGGCGGCCGCGGCCCTCCAGGTCGCCGTGACGGCGGTGCTCGTGGTCGTTGGCGCTTCGGCGC
>CAXTFP010000536.1:0-2717 GCA_964243135.1 uncultured Lichenihabitans sp. | reverse complement strand
GGGTGCGGAGCGCGCGGGCACTGGCCGGGATGCCCTTCGGCGGCATCGCCATCGGCGGCCTCGCGGTGGGCGAGCCCCAGGCCGACATGCTGCGCGCCATCGAGACCGTCGAGCCGCACCTGCCCGCGGCCAAGCCGCGCTATCTGATGGGGGTCGGCACGCCCGACGACCTCGTCGAGGCCGTGCGGCGCGGCGTCGACATGTTCGACTGCGTAATGCCGACGCGGGCCGGCCGTCACGGCCTCGCCTATACGCGCTTCGGCAAGGTCAACCTGCGCAACGCCCGCCACGCCGCCGACCCGCGGCCGCTCGACGAGGCCTCAGACTGCCCGGCCGCGCGGGACTATTCGCGCGCCTACCTGCACCACCTCGTGAAGTCGGGCGAGATCCTCGGCATGATGCTGCTCACCTGGGTCAACCTCGCCTACTACCAGTCGCTGATGGCGGGGCTGCGCGCGGCCATCGCCGGGCGGTACCTGGACGACGGCATCGCGGCCGTGAAGGCGGGCTGGGCGGCCGGCCTCGGCGCGGACTGAGGCGCGTAGAGGCCGGCAAGCCCCGCGCGAGCTCGGGCGCGTCCTTGTATTTTGCCGGCCTTTGCGCTTGTTGACCGTTCCGGCGCGATGCCCCGCCGCGCCCTGCTCTCCGAGACCCCGCGATGCGCGCCAGCCGATACTTCCTCCCCATCCTGCGCGAGACGCCCAAGGAAGCGGAGATCGTGTCGCACCGCCTGATGCTGCGGGCCGGCATGATCCGGCAGGAGGCGGCCGGCATCTACGCCTGGCTGCCGCTCGGCCTGCGGGTGCTGGAGAAGGTCAACGCGGTGGTGCGCGAGGAGCAGAACCGCGCCGGCGCTATCGAGATCAAGATGCCCACCGTGCAGTCGGCCGAGCTGTGGCGCGAGTCCGGCCGCTACGACGACTACGGCAAGGAGATGCTGCGCATCGAGGACCGGCACGGGCGCGAGATGCTCTACGGGCCGACCAACGAGGAGATGGTGACGGAGATCTTCCGCGCCTCGGTCCGGTCCTACAAGGACCTGCCGCTGAACCTCTACCACATCCAGTGGAAGTTCCGCGACGAGGTGCGCCCGCGCTTCGGCGTGATGCGCTCGCGCGAGTTCCTGATGAAGGACGCCTATTCCTTCGACCTCGATCACGTGGGCGCGCGGCACAGCTACAACCGCATGTTCGTGGCCTACCTGCGCACCTTCGCGCGGCTCGGCCTCACGGCCATCCCCATGGTGGCCGACACCGGCCCCATCGGCGGTGACCTCAGCCACGAGTTCATCATCCTGGCCTCGACCGGCGAGAGCGAGGTCTACTGCCACCAGGACTACCTCGGCTTCGCGCCGCCCCCGGCCGACATCGATTTCGACGACGCGGCGGGGCTCCAGGGCGTCGTCGACCGCTGGACGACGCTCTTCGCCGCCACGAACGAGAAGTTCGACGCGGCCGCCTTCGAGGCCGTGCCCGAAGCCTCGCGCGTCACGGCCCGCGGCATCGAGGTCGGCCACATCTTCTACTTCGGCACCAAATATTCCGAGCCCATGGGGGCAGTGGTCAGCGGCCCCGACGGCCGGACGGTGCCGGTCCACATGGGGTCCTACGGCATCGGCCCGTCGCGGGTCGTGGCGGCGCTGATTGAGGCCGGCCACGACGACAACGGCATCATCTGGCCCGACGCCGTGGCGCCCTTCACGGTCGGCATCGCCAACCTCAAGGTCGGCCATGCCGAGACGGATGCGGCCTGCGGGGCGCTCTACAAGGGCCTCCTGGCGGCGGGCGTCGACGCCCTCTACGACGACCGGGACGAGCGTCCGGGTGCGAAATTCGCCACCCTCGACCTCATCGGCGTGCCCTATCAGGTTCTGGTCGGGCCGAAGGGCTTGGCCGAGGGCCGGGTCGAGCTGAAGCACCGCCGCTCCGGCGAGAAGGAACTGCTCGCGCCCGACGAGGCCCTGGCCAAGCTCCGCGGCTTGGCGGCTCCCGCGGCGCGCTGACCCGAAGGATCGCCGCATGACCATGGCCCAGGCCCGGCCCAAGGCCGCGACGCGCCCCGGCGCCCGTGCGACGCCGCCCTTCTCGCCCTTCGAGTGGATCGTGGCGCTGCGCTACCTCAGGGCGCGGCGCGCGAAAAGCTTCGTGTCGGTGATCGCGGGCTTCTCCTTCGCGGGCATCCTGCTCGGGGTGGCGACGCTCATCGTCGTCATGTCGGTGATGAACGGCTTCCGCCAGGAGCTGCTGAACAAGATCGTCGGCATCAACGGCCACGTCTTCGTGCAGGCCACGGATACGCCCTTCACGGATTACGCGGCCGTCGCCAAGCGGATCGCGGCCGTGCCGGGGGTGAAGCTGGTGATCCCGATGATCGAGGGCGCGGCCGGCGTGTCGTCGCCCTTCAACCAGTCGGGGGCGCTGGTGCGCGGCATCGAGGGCTCCGACCTCCAGCGCCTGCCGGGCATCGACGGTCACGTGGTCCAGGGCACGCTCGACGGCTTCGACGCTTCGGGCGGCGTCGCGATCGGCCAGCGCCTCGCGGAATCACTCGGCCTGAGCCTCGGCGACCAGATGTCGGTGCTGACCGCCAAGGGTGCGCAGACGCCCTTCGGGGTCGCGCCGCGCATCAAGAGCTACCCCGTCGCGGCGATCTTCCAGATCGGCATGTCGGAGTTCGACTCGAGCTTCGTGTACATGCCCATCAAGGAGGCCCAGGCC
>CAXTFP010000535.1:0-2741 GCA_964243135.1 uncultured Lichenihabitans sp. | reverse complement strand
CGAGATCGCGCGGGCGCTGGCGCTGGACCCGAAGCTGCTGCTGCTCGACGAGCCCGCGGCCGGCGTCGCGCCCGCGCTGCTCGGCCTCATCATCGACCGGATCGCGGCCGTGCGGGCGCGGGGCGTGGCGGTGCTGCTGATCGAGCACAACATGGACATGGTGGCGCGGCTCTGCTCGCGCGTCGTGGTGATGGCGGCGGGCCGTCGCCTCGCCGAGGGGGCGCCGGCCGCCGTCCTGCGCGACCCGCAGGTGCGCGAAGCCTACCTCGGCCGCGCCGCCGCATGACGGGCACCGGGGGGCCGATCCTCGCGGCCGAGTCGGTCGTGGCGGGCTACGAGCCCGGCCTGCCGATCGTCGACCGCGCCTCGCTCGCCGTGGCGCCGGGCGAGATCCTGGCCGTGCTGGGGCCGAACGGGGCCGGCAAGAGCACCTTCATCAAGGCCGTGGCGGGTCTCGTGCCGGTGTCGGCCGGCGCCGTGCGGCTCGGCGGGCGCGACATCACCGGCCTGCCGGCGCACCTGCGCCTCGCCGCGGGCCTGGCCTTCGTGCCCCAGACCGAGAACGTCTTCACCACGCTCTCGGTGGCCGACAACCTCCGCCTCGCGGGCGACCGCCTGCCGGACCGCCGCGCCGCGGCGCGGGCGGTCGAGGCCCAGTACGAGGCCTTCCCCGACCTCGCCCGCGCGCGCCGCCTCGCGGCCGGGCGCCTGTCCGGCGGCCAGCGGCAGATGCTGGCCGTGGCCCGCGCGCTGGTCGTGTCGCCCCGCGTCCTGCTCCTCGACGAGCCCTCGGCCGGCCTGTCGCCGAAGCTCGTCGAGGAGGTCTTCGCGCGCCTCGCGGGCCTCCGCGTCCGGGGCTTCGCGGTCGTGCTGGTGGAGCAGAACGTCGGCGCGGCGCTGGCCATCGCGGACCGCGCCCTCGTGCTGGTCGAGGGGCGCAACTGCCACGAGGGGTCGGCCGCGGCGCTCGCGGCCGACCCCGCCATCGCGGACCTTTACCTCGGCTCGGCCCGCCGCGTCGCCGAGCCGGCCGCGTGAGCCCGCAGTTCCTGGTCGACGGCCTCGTGGCCGGCTGCGTGATCGGGCTCGGCGCCATCGGCGTGACGCTGACCTATTCGATCCTCAACTTCGCCAACTTCGCCCACGGCGAGTTCATCTCCTGGGGCGCCTACCTGGCCTTCGCGCTGAACGGCGCGCTCGGGCTCCTCGTCGGGCAGGGCTCCGCCCCGCTCGGCCCCTTCTCGTTCACCTGGGGGCTGTTGGCCGCGGGCCTCGCGGCCGCGGCCCTGACGGGCGGGCTGGCGCTCGCGCTGGACCGTGTGCTGTTCAGCCGATTGCGACGTACCGGCGAGGGGATCGTCGCCATCATGGCGAGCTTCGGGGCCTCGCTGGCGCTGCGCAGCCTCCTCGAAGCCCTGTACACGTCGAGCCCCGCCTATTTCACCCGCGCCCTGCAGATCGCCAAGCCCCTGGCGCCGGGGATCCGGGCCACGCCGAACCAGCTCGCCACCGTGGCGCTGACGGCCGTTCTGGTCGTGGCCGTCCACCTCCTGGCCACGCGGACGCCGCTCGGCCGCGCCATGCGGGCCGTGAGCGAGAACCCGAGCCTCGCGCGGGTCAACGGCGTCGACGTCGCGGCCGTGATCCGCGCCGCCTGGCTCATCGGCGGGGCGCTCGCGGCCGTGTCCGGCCTCGTCGTCGGCCTGCTCGTGCAGATCCGGCCCGGCATGGGGTTCGACCTGCTGCTGCCGCTCTTCGCGGCCGCCATCCTGGGCGGCATCGGCTCGATCCCGGGCGCGGTGCTGGGCGGCCTCGTGGTGGGCCTGTCCGAGGCCGCGGCCGTGGCGCTGGTCGGCGCGCAGTGGCGGGGTGCCGTGGCCTTCGTGATCCTGATCGCGGTGCTGCTGGTGCGGCCCAACGGGCTCTTCGGACAGGCGCGCTGATGGGCGACCTCGTCGGCTACGCGGCGCTGTTCGGCACCACCGCCCTCACCCACGCGTTGCTGTGCCTCGGCCTCAACCTGCAATGGGGGCAGGCGGGGCTGTTCAACGTCGGCGTGGCG
The DNA here is from genome assembly GCA_964243135.1 of uncultured Lichenihabitans sp. Lineage (GTDB taxonomy): Bacteria > Pseudomonadota > Alphaproteobacteria > Rhizobiales > Beijerinckiaceae > Lichenihabitans. The sequence continues at coordinate 679 of CAXTFP010000535.1, read as the reverse complement.
GGCTTCGCGGCCATCGGCGCCTATGCGTCGGCGATCCTGACGACGCCGCCAGGCGGCCACCTCGGCGGCTACGGCCTGCCGGTCGCGGCGGGCTGGCTCGGCGCCATGCTGGCCGCGGCCGCGGCCTCGGCGGCCGTGGGCGCGCTGACGCTGCGGCTCCGCGCCGACTACCTCGCCATCACGACCTTCGGCATCGCGGTGGCCGTGCAGCTCTTCTGCCTCAATGCCCAGTCCGTCACGGGCGGCCCCTTCGGCATCGGCTTCGTGCCGCGGCCCTTCGCGGGTCTGGCCGAGCGGCCGCTGCTCTTCGGCCTCGCCAACCTCGCCCTGACGGGGGCCGTGGTGGCCGTGGCCTTCGCGGCGCTGCGGCGCCTGCACCATAGCCCCTGGGGGCGCGTGCTGCGCGCCCTGCGCGACGACGAGGCCGCCGCGGGGGCGCTCGGCAAGGACGTGCGCAGCTTCCGCCTCCAGGCCTTCGCGCTCGGCGGCGCCGTGATGGGGCTCGGCGGCGCGCTCCAGGCCCACGCAGCGGCTTCGTGTCCCCCGACGACTTCCTCCCGGCCCTGACGTTCCAGGTCTGGACCATGCTGATCCTCGGCGGCTCCGGCAGCGAGGCGGGAGCGGTGGTGGGCGCCGTCGCGGTCTGGGCGCTGTGGAGCGGCTCGGGCGCCCTCGTGAC
>CAXTFP010000534.1:0-2745 GCA_964243135.1 uncultured Lichenihabitans sp. | reverse complement strand
GTGGATCTCGTCGATGAAGAGCACCGCGCCCGGATATTCCTCGAGTTCGTTGACGACCTGCTTCAGCCGCTCCTCGAAGTCGCCGCGGTAGCGGGTGCCGGCGAGCAGCGTGCCCATGTCTAGGGCGAAGACGGTGGCGTCGGACAGGACCTCGGGCACCTCGCCCTTGATGATCTTGCGGGCCAGCCCTTCCGCGATGGCGGTCTTGCCGACGCCGGGGTCGCCGACGAGGAGCGGGTTGTTCTTCTGCCGGCGGCACAGCACCTGGATCGTGCGCTGCACCTCGGTCTCGCGGCCGATCAGGGGATCGATGCGGCCGTCCTTGGCCTTCTTGTTGAGGTTGACGCAGTAGGCTTCGAGGGCGCCGTCCTTCTTCTTGGAGTCGTTGCCCTCCTTGCCCTCCTTGCCGTCGCGGTGGTCGTCGTCATCGGCGCCGCGCGGGGCCTTCGACGAATCCGACATGCCGGGGCGCTTGGCGATGCCGTGGCTGATGTAGTTGACGGCGTCGTAGCGCGTCATGTCCTGCTCCTGCAGGAAATAGGCGGCGTGGCTTTCGCGCTCGGCGAAGATCGCCACCAGCACGTTGGCGCCCGTCACCTCCTCGCGGCCGGAGGACTGGACGTGGATGTGGGCGCGCTGGATCACCCGCTGAAAGCCGGCCGTCGGCTTGGCGTCGTCGCGGCCGTCCGACACGAGGTTCTCGAGTTCGTTCTCGATGTAGTCGACGACCTGCTTCTTCAGCACGTCGACATCGACCGAGCAGGCCTTGAGCACCGCGGCGGCGTCGGTGTCGTCGGTCAGCGACAGGAGGAGGTGCTCCAGCGTCGCATATTCATGGTGCCGGTCGTTGGCCAAGGCCAGGGCGCGGTGCAGGGACTGTTCGAGTGAGCGGGAAAACGCTGGCATGATGGCGACCGCCTTTCACTTCTTTTCCATGATGCATTGCAAGGGATGCTGGTGCTTCCGCGCGAAATCCATCACCTGCGTGACCTTGGTTTCGGCGACCTCGTAGGTGAACACGCCGCATTCGCCGACGCCGTGATGGTGCACGTGCAGCATGATGCGATTGGCGTCGTCCGACCCCTTGTTGAAGTAGATTCGCAGGACCTCGATGACGAACTCCATGGGCGTGTAGTCATCGTTGAGCAGCAGCACGCGATACATGCTGGGGCGCTTGGTCTGGGTCTTCGGCCGCGTGATGACCGCCGTGCCGGACCCGTCGCCGCCCTTGCGCGGCTCCTTGGGGCCGGCCGGCCCGACGGCGCTGCGCTCAGCGCCGGATCGGGCCGGGAGGTCACGGGTCGAACGAACAAGCACGGTCCAGATATCCTCGTCGGCGATGGGCGAACCGCCGCGGCGGCGCACCCTCGGCTCTCAATGTACGGCCGTGATTCCCGCTTCGCTAGGGGCGTCGGAGAGACGCTTCGTCATCCTTGAAAAGCAGTGGAGGGCGTCCACGAGGCGTCGAGCCGCCGTTGCCGAAGCATTCTCAGTGCCAACGTGGCCTCATCGAGGCCGTCTTCGGCGATGTTTCGTCGGAATGGTGGCGCATCGGTCGCGCATGGGATCGCGTCCCGTCACCGTGCCGCATGAGGCGGCAAAGGCCCACAACCCTCGGTCGAGCTCCGGCGCCGCGCGATCGCAGATTGGGGGCCGGCCTTCGGCCGAACGTGTCGCGCCGGGTTCCCGCCTCCCCGGGAACGAGCGGCGGAGAGGCCGATGCGCGCCGACTGGCCGACGTCCGTCGTCACCTCGGCTGATGCGGCCCGAGCCTCGCCGTCGGGGCGAGCGCCCCAACGACAGAAGGCCCGGCCCACGCCTCGCGCGGGACCCGGGCCCTCTGAATCCGATCCGGACGGGGTGGATGTGCCTACTGGGCTGCGGTCGCGAGCCCGGCGATGGGGCGGCGGTGCATGGGCGTCATGGCCATGCCGTCGCGGTCGAAGAGGCGAGCCTCGTCCGTGTCGACGGCGAGCCGCACCGACTCGCCGATGCGCGCCGAGGTGCTGCCCGGCGTCTTCACGGTGACGAGGTGGCCGTCACCGACATCGACGTAGACCAGCGTCTGGCCCCCGAGGTGCTCGACCACCGCGACCGGGCCCCCGGACGGGCGGGCGCCGGTCAGCGACAGCGTTTCGGGCCGGAACCCGACCGTGCAGGCACCGCCGGCGACGGCGTTGCGCGGCTCGACGGGGACGTGGGTGGTGCCGCCGCCCGGCAGGACGACGTCGACGCCGGAAGCGTCGGCGCCCTTCACCACCGCGGGAGTGAGGTTCATCTTGGGCGAGCCGATGAAGCCCGCCACGAAGGTGTTGGCGGGGTAGTGGTAGAGTTCGAGCGGCGAGCCGACCTGCTCAATCTTGCCGGCCCGCAGCACCACGATGCGGTCCGCCATGGTCATGGCCTCGATCTGGTCGTGGGTGACGTAGATCATCGTGGCCTTGAGCTCGCTGTGCAGACGGGCGATCTCGATGCGCATCTGCACGCGCAGCGCGGCGTCGAGGTTGGACAGGGGCTCGTCGAACAGGAACACCTTGGGCTGGCGCACGATGGCGCGGCCGATGGCGACGCGCTGGCGCTGGCCGCCCGACAACTGGCCGGGCTTGCGGTCGAGCAGCTTCTCCAACTGCAGGATCTTGGCGGCCGAGCCGACCTTGGCGTCGCGCTCCGCCTTGGACACGCCGGCCAGCCGCAGCGCGAAGGCCATGTTGTCGGCCACCGACATGTGCGGGTAGAGCGCGTAGG
>CAXTFP010000533.1:0-2757 GCA_964243135.1 uncultured Lichenihabitans sp. | reverse complement strand
CGCGAGGGCTTCCGGAGCGGCGTCGCCCGGCGCGGCAGCCGCGCCTCGGACAGGGCGCGGGCCAGGAGCCGCAGGGCGCCGGCGCGGTCAGCCACCGGCTCCTCGAACAGCAGACCCCGCACGGCCACGTCGCCGCCCCGGGCGCCGAGCAGCAGGTCGAAGAACACCGACACCACGGGGTGGCGGAACTCCAGGCCCAGCGTCACAAGGGGCAGGCTGTCCCAGGCCAGGTCGACGCAGGACGTCCAGGCGGAGGTCAGTGTGCCGTGCCGGAAGAACATCTCGGTCGACGACTGGATCAGGTCCTCGATGGCCCCGAAGGAGCCGAAGCGGATGAAGCTCACGAGGTCGACGGGGTCGATCGTGTGCAGGTCCGCCGTCACGTCGCGGAGGCTGTCGGCCAGCACGGCGGCGTAGGCCCCGTCGTCGGTATCGGCCAGGTAGGTCAAGGCGTCACCAGCTTGGATGGGGAGGACGGGCGCGTGTCACGCGACTGCACGTAGTGGATCACTTCGGCCACGGCCTTGTAAAATTCCGGGGGAATGAGCTCCCCCACCTCCACATGGTCGTACATGGACCTTGCGAGGGGCTTGTTTTCAACCACGGATATGGAGTGCTCGGCCGCGATCTCGCGGATCTTCAGGGCCAGTAGGTCCAGGCCCTTGGCGATCACCACCGGGGCGCCGCCCTCCTCGCGCTTGTAGCGCAGCGCGATGGCGTAGTGGGTCGGGTTGGCGATCACCAGCGTGGCCCGGGGCACGTCGGCCATCATGCGGCGGCGGCGGCGGTCGAGCGCCACCGAGCGGCGCTTGGCCTTCATGTGGGGGTCGCCCTCGTTCGCCTTGTGCTCGTCTTTGACCTCCTGCCGGGTCATCATCATGCGCTTGCGCCACCGCGTCCGCGTCCAGGCGGTGTCGGCCACCGCCACCACGAGGAAGGCCGGCGTCACCCCGGACAGGAGTTTGACGACCAGCTCCAGGATGCGGTCCGGGATGGTGGAGGGCGAGGCGAACAGCATGTCGGCCACGATCTCGCGCTCGGACCGGAGCACCAGCATCACCACGCCGCCCAGGGCCACGAGCTTGAACAGGCTCTTCAGGAACTCCGCCGCGCCAGCCTTGCCGACGAGGCGCTTCAGCCCCCCCATCGGCGACACCTTGGACAGCTTCGGCGCGATGCGGTCCAGCACCACGGAGGGCGGGTTCTGGGCGAAGGACACGGCCAAGCCCGCTACCAGGAAGGCGACGAAGATCGGCATCACGAAACTCGCGGCCGCGCCCATCAGCACGCCGACCAGTCCGGCGGCGTCGGTCCCGTTGCCGAGCCGCCAGCGGGCAGGGTCCTCGAAGAGGTGCGCCAGCGTATCGGCGAGGCGGGCCGCCCCGTCGCGCAGCATAAGCGAGCACACGATCAGGGTCGCGGCCATGGCGCCCAGGAGGGCGGCCTCGCGCGACACCGGCAGGTCGCCGCCCTCGATCGCGTCCTGAAGCTTCTTCTCGGTCGGCTCGAAGGTCTTGTCGTCGTCCTCGGTCTCGCTCATGGCTGAGTCGCGCTCCGGTGGGGGGCCGCCACGTCAGGCCGCCCCGGCGGCGAGCTCGATCTCGCCGAGGGCGACGAGCTGGAGCACGGTGGTCGAGATGGCGCGGCGGGCCGCCGCGATCTCCTTGGCGGAGCCGCCGTCCGAGTTGAGCTCGTTCTCGACGAGGCGGCGGGCGCGGGCGCCCAGCGCCGACAGCACGCCGTCGCGGAAGGCCGCGTCGGTGCCGCGCAGCGCCATGGTGATCTGGTCGCTCGGGACCCGGTCGAACAGCACGCTCTTCGACTTGGCCGGCAGGGTCACGATGTCGTTGAAGCTGAACATCTTCGAGCGCACCACGGCCACGTCCACGGGCTTGGTCACGGCCACCGAGGTCAGCACGTCCTCGGCCTGTTCGGGCTCCATGCGGTTGAGGATGTCGGCCACGCGCCCCTGGGTGCCGGACCCGGCCTCGCGGGGGGCGCCGTTGAGCAGGTCGTCGCGCAGCTTGTTCTCCAGGATCTTGATCGTGGCCTCGCTGACGGGGCGCAGGCCCAGCATGCGGCGGGTGAGGCCGTTGCGCAGCTCGCGCGGCAGCAGCGACAGCGTCTTGGCGGCCGCCTCCGGGGTCAGGCGGGCGAGGATCAGGGCCGCGGTCTGCGGGTGCTCCTTGCCGATGTAGCCGGCGAGGTCCTTCTCGGCCAGGCCGGACAGCCGGACCCAGGTCGAGGAGTTGGACGAGCCCAGCACGTCCGACATGATCTCGGCCACCTGCTCGGGCGGCAGCACGCCGCCGAGCAGGTGCTCGACCTCGGCGGCCGTGCCGCGCAGGTCGACGCCGCGCGAGAACTGCTGGGCCAGCTCCTCCACGAGCGTTTCCAGCGCCGCAATCGACACGGCGCCCAGCGCCGCCGCCGAGCGCGTGATGACCTTGAGCTCGCCGGGGTCGAAGTGCTTGAGCAGGCGGCTCGCCAGGGGCTTGCCCATGGCCAGCAGCAGGGCCGCCACCTTCTCGGGGCCGTTCAGCGTGCGGTGGTCGTGGAGGGCCGCGATGGCTGTCGACATGGCGAAGGGCCCGCCGTCAGCTCTTGGCCGGGGCGGCCTGGCCGACGATCTCGGTCAGCGACACGCCGAGCCGGGCCTCGTCCTCGGCCATGACGGTCATGTCGCCCCGCGCGATCACCCGGCCGTTGACCACGATGTCGCCCGGCTGGCCGACGCGGTGGTCGAGCGGGATGACG
>CAXTFP010000532.1:0-2760 GCA_964243135.1 uncultured Lichenihabitans sp. | reverse complement strand
GCTGACGGCCGCCTACCGCCTGAAGCAGGCGGGGTTGAGCCCGGTGGTCTTCGAGGGCAACACGCGGCTCAGCGGCCGCTGCTACACGGCGCGGGGCGCCTTCCGCGACGGGCAGATTGTCGAGCGCGGCGGCGAGTTCATCGACACGGACCATTACCCGATCCGCCAGCTCGTCAGGGAACTCGGCCTCACGCTCTACGACGTCCTGGCGGCCCAGCCGCCGGGCGCCATTCCGCTCTACCGCTTCAACGGCGAGCGCTACACGCTGGAGGATGCGACGCGGGACTTCGGCCCCCTGTACCGCGACCTCCAGGGGCAGAGCGCGGCGATCGGCGGCGTGAACTACCGGTATTCGACCGCCGCCGCCAAGCGCTTCGACGCCATGACGATCCGCCAATGGGTCGCCACTTACGTGCCCGGCGGCCGCGCCTCCAAGCTCGGCCAGTTGATCGAGAACGCCTTCAGCGAGGAGAACGCGGCCGACACCGATGGGCAGAGCGCGCTCAACGCCATCCTCACGCTCGCGGACGACAAGCGGGACGACTTCAACCTCTACTACACGGACTCGGACCAGCGCTTCCGCGTGCAGGGCGGCAACGACCAGATCGCAACGCTGCTGGGCCAGGCGCTCGGCGACGCGGTCCGCACGGGATCCGCGCTGGTGGCGGTGCGGCGGCTGAACGACGGCCGGATCCGCCTCACCCTCGCGAAGGATGGCGCACTGAGCGATGCCGTCTTCGACCGCGTCGTGCTGGCGCTGCCCTTCGCCGTGATGCGGCAGATGGTCGACTATCGGCAGTCCGGGTTCCGGCCGCTCAAGGTCCAGTCCATCGAGCAGCTCGGCATGGGGGCCAGCGTCAAGTTCCAGCTCCAGTTCACCCGCCGGCTGTGGAACGACCTCGGCTGCAACGGGGAGATCCGGCGCGAGAACCGGGCGTTCCAGGCCACCTGGGACGCCACCCGGGGGCAGGCGGGCCCATCGGGCGTGTTCAACTTCTGGTCCGGCGGCTCGCAGGCGGCTTTCGACGGTCGGGTCGGGGATCGGCAGGCCCTGGCCCGCCTGTGCCTCGCGGGCGCCGATGACATCCTGCCGAGCCTGGGAAGCCTGTGGAACGGGCTCTCGACGCTCGACGTTTGGGCGCGGAACCCCTGGTCGCTCGGCTCCTACAGCTACTACCCGCCGGGCTACCAGACCACGCTGCTCGGCATCGAGGGGGAGCCCGAGGGCAACTGCTTCTTCGCCGGCGAGCACATCTGGAGCTCGGCGGGGTACCTCAACGCCGGCGTGGCGTCGGGCGACCGCGCGGCGAACCAAGTGGTGGCGTCCCTGTCGTCCTGACGGGGCGCGGGGGCCGCCGTCACGGTGCGGGCGAGGGCCGCCAGGACGTCCAGCGCGCGAGCAGCAGGCCCGCGGCCGTGAACAGGCCCGCCGTGAGCCCGATCCACACGCCGGGCGCGCCAGCCCGCGTCCCCAGCACCGCCGCCAAGGGCAGGCCGACGCCCCAGTAGCCGACCGCCGCTGCAGCCATCGGCACGCGCGTGTCCTGCAGGCCGCGCAGCATGCCGGACAACACGACCTGGGCGCCGTCGGCGACCTGGAAAAGGCCCGCGATGGCCAGCAGCGGCACGGCGTCGCGCGCGACCGTGGCCGCACCGGCCTGGGCGTCACCGACTAACAGCCCGGCGATGGGCCTCGCACACGCCATCAGCACCGCCCCCGCGCCCGCCATGAAGCCGACGCCGAGCGCCAGCGCCGTCCACCCGGCGCGGCCGACGGCCAGCGCGTCGCGCGCGCCGTGAGCCTGCCCGATCCGCACCGTGGCGGCCTGTCCGATCCCGAGCGGTATCATGAAGGTGAAGGAGGCGATCTGGAGCGCGATGGCGTGGGCGGCGAGCGCGCCGGGGTCGTAGTGGCCAACGAGCCCGGTCCCGGCCGTGAACATGCCGACCTCGATCACGATGGCGGTGCCGATCGGCAGCCCGAGGCGCCACAGGGCGCCGCAGGCTCGCCAGGATGGCCGGGCGAGCCCTGCGAAGACGCGGTAGCGCCGAAAACCCGGATCGCAGGCGACGACGAGGCCCAGCGCCAGCGCCATGAGCAGGTTGGCCAGCAGCGTCGCGATCCCCGAGCCGACGAGGCCCAGCGCCGGGCATCCGGCGTGGCCCTCGACCAGGAGCCAGTTGAACAGGCCATTGAGCGCGACGCCGCCCGCGCCCGTCGCGACGGCCCAGCGGGGGCGCTCCAGCGCGGCCAGGAACGAGCGTAGGACGAGGTAGGCCAGCGCCGGGATGAGCGAGCCCTGCATGGCGTGAAGGTAGGACGCCGCCTTGTCGGCCAGGGCCGGATCCTGGCCGACGGCCCGCAGGATCGGTCCGCCCTGCCACAGCACGGCGGACATCGGCAGCGCGATCAGCATCGCGTTCCAGAGCCCGCCCTGGACGAGGCGCCGCACCGCGGCCGTGTCGTCGGCATCCCGGCCGCGCTCGCGCGACACGAGGGACGAGACCGCGGCCGTCAGCCCGATGCCGAAGACCAGGAAAGCGATGTAGAGGGTCATCGCGAGCCAACTGGCCGCGAGGTCGTCCGGGGACAGGCGCCCGATCACGACCGTGTTGGTGAGCCCCATCCCGGTCTCGATGGCGTTGGTCGCCACCAGCGGCAGGCCGAGCGCGAGGCAGGCACGCAGTTCAGCGCGCCACGGGGCGTCGGAGCGGGGGAGGACGGCGGCGGGCATGCCGCGGTCCATACGCCGTTCGACG
>CAXTFP010000531.1:0-2779 GCA_964243135.1 uncultured Lichenihabitans sp. | reverse complement strand
GGCTGACGCTGTCCACGGCCGCCTACCAGGCCGAGAACCTGCGCGGCGGTTTCCTCAGCGTGCCGCGCGGCCTGGTCGAGGCCGCCGACATGCTGGGGCTCGGCCCCTTCCAGCAGTTCTGGCGCATCCGCGCGCCCATCGCGCTGAAGCTCACCCTGCCGTCGCTGGTCAGCGAGGCCATCATGATCCTCAAGGCTTCCTCGCTCGTGTCGGTGGTGGGCGTGGTGGAGCTCACCCGCATGGCCCAGGACCTCGCGTCCAGCACCTACCGGCCGCTGCCGATGTTCGCGACCGCGGGCGCCCTCTACCTCGCGGTCGACTGGACGGTGGCGGGGCTCGGGGCCGCGCTGGAGCGGCGCTCGCGCTGGGGGCGGGCGTGACGCTCGACCCCGCCTTCATCGCCGAGAAGCTGCCGGACGTGCTGGCGGCGGCCGGCGTCACGGCCGCGGTCTGGGCGGCGAGCGCGTCGCTGGGTCTCGTCCTCGGCTTCGCCGTCGCGCTCGCCCGCCGCTTCGCGCCGCCAGCACTGGACCTGCCGCTGAAGCTTTACGTCGAGGTGGTGCGCGGCTCGCCCTTCCTGGTGCAGCTCTTCCTGCTGTACTTCGGCGGCCCCTTCGTGGGCCTGTCGCTCGACCCCGTGCCGGCGGGCCTGCTGGCGCTGGCGCTCTATGGGGCCGCCTATTACGCGGAAATCTTCCGCGGCGGCTTCGCGGCCGTGCCGGCCGGCCACGTCGAGGCCGCGCGCTGCCTGGGCTTCGCGCCCGCCGCGATCGTGCGCCGCATCGAGGTCCCGGAGATGACCGTGCTGGTGCTGCCGGCGCTGGTCAACATGACGATCCTGCTGCTCAAGGAGACGGCGGTGCTGTCGATCATCACGGTCCCCGAGCTCACCCTGGAGATCAGCTCCATCGGCTCCGAAACCTACCGCTTCGTCGAGGCCCTGTTCCTCCTGGCGCTGTCCTACTGGGGGCTCGTGGAGCTCTGCGGCGCGCTGGGCCGGCTCGCCGAGGCGCGCCTGTCGCGCTTCGGGCTCGGCGCGGCGTGACGGCCGCCGCGTCCCTGTCGGTCCGGGGTCTCGTGAAGCGCTTCGGCGACCACGAGGTGCTGCACGGCATCGACCTCGACGTGCCGGCGGGGGTCGTCACCTGCCTGATCGGCCCGTCGGGCTCGGGCAAGAGCACGCTGCTGCGCTGCATGGCCTTCTTGGAGGAGGCCGACGCCGGCACGATCCTGGTCGGCGGCGAGCCGCTCGGCTTCGCGCCGGAGGCGGGCGGGGGGCGCCGGCGCCTGCCGGCCGCCCGCACCCGGGCCGTGCGGGCCAGCCTCGGCATGGTGTTCCAGCAGTTCAACCTGTGGCCCCATATGACCGCGCTCGGCAACGTGGCCGAGGCGCTGCGGGTGGTGCGGCGGCTCGGCCGGCGCGACGCCGAGGCGGGCGCGATGGCGCAGCTCCGCAAGGTGGGGCTGGAAGCGCGGGCCGGCCACTACCCGTCGCAGCTTTCGGGCGGCCAACAGCAGCGCGTCGCCATCGCGCGGGCGCTGGCCATGGATCCGAAGATCATGCTGTTCGACGAGCCGACCTCCTCGCTCGATCCCGAGCTGACCGGCGAGGTGCTGGACGTGATGCGGCGCCTCGCGGCCGACGGCATGACCATGGTAGTGGTGAGCCACGAGATCGGCTTCGCCGCGACCGTGGGCGAGCAGGTGGCCTTCCTCGACGCCGGCCGCATCCTGCTCCGGGGCACGCCGCGCGAGGTGTTCGGCAAGCCGCGCCACCCCCGCCTAGACCAGTTCCTCGACACCTACCTCGACCGCGGCGCCGCGCTGCTGCTGTGACGCGCGTCGCGCAGGATCGGCGGAGAGGTGCGAACCGACGCAGGCCGTGCGACGCGGCCTCGGCCGCTTCAAAGATCCAGGGCGCGCGAGGACGCGAGGCCGCCGTCCTGGTAGAGCAGCGGGGCGATCTCGTCCGACAGGTGCACGGACGTCACCTCGCCGACGAGGATCGAGTGGGACCCGTGCTCCATCGACTGCCGCACGGCGCAGAACAGGCTCGCCTGCGCGTCGTCGAGGTAGGGCATGCCGTCGTCGTGGTGGCTCCAGGCGCCGTGGGCGAAGCGCGCCTCGCCGGCCGAGGCCCCGCCGAAGGGGCCGACGAGCCCGGCGTGGCTCGTCCCCAGGATGTTGACGCAATAGTGCCCGGACTCGACGATGATGTCGTGCACGCTGGCCGAGCGGTTGACGCAGATCAGCAGCGTCGGGGGCGAGGCCGTGACGGAGGTGACGGCGGTCGCGGCCATGCCGAAGCGCCGCCCTTCCCGCCCCGCCGTGACGATGGTCACGGTGGCGGCGAGCCGCCGCATGGCGAGCTTGAAGGCCGAGGCGACGTCGAGGGGGGCGGGATCCGCGGGCATGGTGGTCCGATCCGGCGCAGCCCCGAGGGCGCGCGCGTGCGGGGAGGTGCGCGGCCCTTAGAGCACGTTCGCGGACCGGGGCGGAAGCCCCCCGCCGCGCGGCGAGGTGTCGGCTCCCGCGGGGAACCTCAACCGCCGAACAGCTTGTCGAGCAGGCTCCGGTCGTCGCGCGAGGCGGCGCGGCCCCGCGTCAGCGCCTCGTCCGGGATCACCGCGGGCGGCAGAGGGTCATCGCTGTAGCGCGGATCGTCGACGCCGGGCGACAGGTCGGCCGGGGGCAGCGGGGCGCGCAGGGCCTCGCGGCCCGCCGGGCTCGGCGCGGCGGCGATCGAGCCGGTCACGCCCGGCGAGGCGGGCGGGGGTGC
>CAXTFP010000530.1:0-2786 GCA_964243135.1 uncultured Lichenihabitans sp. | reverse complement strand
TCGCGCGAGTCGATGAGCCAGCGATAGGCCTGCAGCAGCGCCGCCGGGCCGAGGTAGCGGTCGCCGTTCCACCAGTAGCTCGGGCAGGAGGTCGAGCAGCAGGCACACAGGATACATTCGTAGAGACCGTCGAGCGCGTGGCGCGACTGGGGCGACTGCTTCCACTCCTTCTCGGGGGTGGGGCTGTCGGTCTTGAGCCAGGGCTCGATCAGCGCGTGCTGGGCGTAGAAGCGGGTGAGGTCGGGGACGAGGTCCTTGACGACCTCCATGTGGGGCAGCGGGTAGAGCTTCACGGCGCCCGACACGTCGTCCATGCCCTTGGTGCAGGCCAGGGTGTTGGTGCCGTCGATGTTCATCGCGCAGGAGCCGCAGATGCCCTCGCGGCAGGAGCGGCGGAACGCCAGCGTCGAGTCGACCTTGGACTTGATCCAGACGATGCCGTCGAGGACCATCGGGCCGCAGTCCCCGCGGTCCACAAAATAGGTGTCGATGCGCGGATTCTCGCCGGTGTCGGGATCCCAGCGGTAGATGCGGAACTCCTTGATGTCCTTCGGATCGGCGGCGGCCGGCTTCGGCCAGGTCTTGCCGACCTTCATCTTGGAGTTCTTGGGAAGGGCGAGTTCGACCATGGGTGGGATCCGACCGCTAACGTCAGTTGTCAGGCAATATCTTGACCAGGAGATAGTCATAGAGCGCCCGGGCTCCAAGCCGATTCAGCGGCTTGCCGTCCTTTCGCCGCACCCGGGGCACGGCCGGCGGGAGCGCGTCAATGCAGCTTCCGACCCTTCATGCGCTCCAGCACGCGCACGGGCGCCCGCTCGGGGTCCGCCATGCCGTCGACCGTGAGCGTGAAGGTCTGCTCCAGGGCGTGCTGGCCCGACATCGCGGCATGCGACACCTGATCGGTGAAGACCATCCAGGTCGAGCCCGGCGCGAACTGCACGGTCTGGTGCGGCACCGTGCGCTGGTACTCGTCGTCGAGCTTCATGCGGTCGTGGAGCTGCAGCATGTAGTGGTCGGCGGGCGAGCGCCGCGACTTGGTGATCCCCACCATCTGCATGAAGCGGGCGCTGCCGGGGAACGGCGCCGCGATCTTCGGCAGGAAGCGCTCCGCCACCGTCTCGAAGGGCTCGCCCACGCGCCACACGCGCGGCTTGCCGCCGGGGTGGACGTTGGTGAAGACCCGCATGATGCGCTCGCCGTGGCTCGGCCGCGACGGGAAGGCGTCGACGTGCAGCAGCGTGTCGTCGTGGCGCTTGCTCTGCGCACGCCCCTGGGCCTCGACGGGCCGGAACGAGGTGTTGCCGATCGTCAGGCGGCTGCCGTAGCCGGGGATCAGAGCGTCGAGCAGGCGGCGGGTCGACTGCGCGTAGCGGCTCAGCATGGAGGTCACGGCCGCGGCGTCCACGCCCGCGGCGTAGCCCCAGGCGCGCCCGGTGTCGGGGTCGTATTTGACGGTCTTGGTGCCCTCCTTGACGCTGGCCGGATCGAGGAGCCGGGCCTCCTCGGGCGTCAGGGCGAAGGGCAGGTGCGGGAACAGCACTACGTCGCCGCGCTCCAGGCCCGCCACGGCGTCGCGCCGCATGGCGGCGTCCGGCGCCGCGGCCCAGTCGGCGAGTCCGACCGGCACGCAGACGCTCGTCGCGCGCTCGGCCGGACCGCGGGGAGACGAGGACCGTGGACCGGATACTGACATGCTGCTCTCCAAGGGGTCGCCGATGAGGGCGTGCCGCGGGCCCGTCCTCATCGTCCACGTCACATCAGAGCGCAATCCCGAGATCGCTGCTTTCCTCGATCCGCAGCAGGCGCGCGTCCAGCAGGGACGGCGCGAACCAGGCGAAGGCTTCCGCCATGCCCTGCACGACCACCACGGACCGCACGGCGTCGACCGTGCCGTCTCCGACATAGAGGCCGCGCTGGAGAGCGGTGAAGCCGCGCTCCGCCAAGTAGCGGCGCACGTCAAGCTCGGCGTCTTTCGAGCCGCCATCGAGGCGATGGCGCCCGAGCTTCTCCTCATCGAAGGCGATCAGGATCGCATAGACCCGGCCGCGTCGGCGAGGATCACGATCCAGGGCGGCTTCGGGCGCCATCTTGCGGCAGCTCAGTACACGCGCGCCTTCGGCTCGATATACTGCACGTCGTTGGTCATCGTGTAGGTGTGGACCGGCCGGTAGTCGACCGTCACCCTGTGGGCGCCGGTGTCGAGCCAAGCCAGGGTGTGCTTCATCCAGTTCTTGTCGTCGCGATTGGGGAAGTCCTCGCGGGCATGGGCGCCGCGCGACTCTTCCCGGTTGGCGGCGCATTCCATCGTCACCACGGCCTGAGTGATGAGATTGTCGAACTCCATCGTCTCGATGAGGTCCGAGTTCCAGATCAGCGACCGGTCGGTGGTGCGGATGTCCGAGGAGCCGGTCCACACGTCGTTGATGAGCTTCACGCCCTCCTCCAACACCTCGCCGGTGCGGAACACCGCGCAGTTGTTCTGCATGGTGCGCTGCATGCTGAGGCGCAGCTCGGCCGTCGGCGTGCCGCCGCTGGCGTGGCGGAAGCGGTCGAGCCGCGACAGGGACAAGTCGGCCGAGTCCTTCGGCAGCTCCCTCTGCTTCTCGCCCGGCGTCACGAGCTCGGCGGCCCGCAGCCCCGCGGCCCGGCCGAAAACCACGAGGTCGATCAACGAATTCGAGCCGAGGCGGTTGGCGCCGTGCACCGACACGCAGGCGGCCTCACCCAGCGCCATCAGGCCCGGCACGATGCTGTCGGGGTCGCCGCCCACCTTGGTCAGCACC
>CAXTFP010000529.1:0-2790 GCA_964243135.1 uncultured Lichenihabitans sp. | reverse complement strand
GAGGCACTCCCGGTGCCGCTCGTAAACCCGCGTTAACCCGAGTTCAGAGCCCTGGGCGGGCGCCCCTGCGGAAAGAATCCGCGGCGGCGGCCCACCATTCGGGCAGTGTAGCGCCCCGCCGGGCGTCCGGGCGTGCGGCACCCGCGGCGATGGCCGAGGCGGCTCCGAGCCCCTATCCTGCCGGGGGCGCCGCGGTGACGGCGGCGCGACGACGAGGCGAAGCCGCATGACCACTGACCAGCGCGATTCCCCCCCCTCCATCGATCCCGTGAAGCTCGACAGGCTCGCCGAGGCGGCCGTCAAGGTCGGGCTGAGGCTGCAGCCGGGGCAGCCCCTACTGATCACGGCGCCCGTCGAGGCGCTGCCCCTGGTGCGGCGCATCGCGCACCACGCCTACGAGGCCGGCGCGAGCCTCGTCACCCCGCTGCTGTCCGACCCCGAGGTGACGCTGGCCCGCTACCGGTCCGGCCGGGACGAGGGGTTCGACGCGGCCGCGGGCTGGCTCTACGACGGCATCGCCCGGGCGCTCGACGCCAACACGGCGCGGCTCGCCGTGGTGGGCGAGGACCCCATGCTGCTGGCGGGCCAGGACGCCGGCCGGGTGGCGCGGGCCAGCAAGGCCCAGTCGGTCGCCTACCGGCCGGCGCTGGACAGGATCGCGGGCTTCGCGATCAACTGGAACATCGTGGCCTATCCGGGCGCCGCCTGGGCCGGACAGGTGTTCCC
This sequence comes from uncultured Lichenihabitans sp., assembly GCA_964243135.1. Lineage (GTDB taxonomy): Bacteria > Pseudomonadota > Alphaproteobacteria > Rhizobiales > Beijerinckiaceae > Lichenihabitans. Next base: position 2,064 of record CAXTFP010000529.1, on the reverse strand, counting down.
GGACGACGACGCCCCGAGCGCGGTGGCCAAGCTCGCCGACGCCATCTTCGCGGCCTCGCGCGTCGACGCGCCCGATCCCGTCCCGGCCTGGGCGGCCCATAACGCCGCGCTGCGCCTGCGCACCGAGCGGCTCAACGGGCAGCGCTTCAGCGCGCTCCACTATTCGGGGCTGGGCACGGACCTGACGATCGGGCTCGCCGACGGCCACGAGTGGCACGGGGGCGCGGCCACGGCGCGCAACGGCATCACCTGCAACCCCAACATCCCGACCGAGGAGGTGTTCACCACCCCGCACGCCCTGCGCGTCGAGGGCCACGCGGCCAGCACCAAGCCGCTGTCCCACCAGGGCACGCTGATCGAGGACATCGCGGTGCGCTTCGAGGGCGGCCGCATCGTCGAGGCGCGGGCGTCGCGCGGCGAGGAGGTGCTGACCCGGCTGCTCGACACGGACGAGGGCGCGCGGCGCCTGGGCGAGGTGGCGCTGGTGCCCCATTCTTCGCCGATCTCCCGCAGCGGGCTCCTGTTCTTCAACACGCTGTTCGACGAGAACGCCGCCTGCCACATCGCGCTCGGCCAGTGCTACGCCAAGTGCTTCACCGACGGCGCGACCCTGTCGCCCGAGGAGATCGCGGCGCGGGGCGGCAACACGAGCGCGATCCACGTCGACTGGATGATCGGATCCGACCGGATCGACATCGACGGCGTGCATCTCGACGGCAGCCGCGTGCCGGTGTTCCGCCGCGGCGAATGGGCGTGACGCGCCCGGAGATCAAAATAAGCTGAGCTGCTGGCCGTGCGGGGTGGGGGCCTTGAACAGGTCGGTGCGGAGCTTGGCGCGGGTCTTGGGGAAGCCGAGCTTGGCGGCCGCCACCTCGAAGCGCCGACCCAGCATCCAGGCGTAGGGGCCGGTGCCGGTCATGCGCTTGCCCCAGCTCGGGTCGTAGTCCGCCCCGTCCCGCATCGACTGGACGAGCCCCATGACGTGGCGCAGCTTGTCGGGGAAATGCGCCATCAGCCAGTCGCGGAACAGGTCGCGCACCTCCAGCGGCAGGCGCAGCACCACGTAGCCGGCCTCCGTGGCGCCGGCCGCGCGGGCCTCGGCCAGGATGGCCTCGACCTCGTGGTCGTTGACGGCCGGGATCATCGGCGCGGCCATCACCGTGACCGGGATGCCGGCCTCGCTCAGGCGCCGGATCGCGTCGAGCCGCTTCCTCGGCGCGGGGGCGCGCGGCTCCATCAGGCGGGCCAGCGCCGGGTCCAGCGTCGTGACCGACACCGCCACCTTCACCAGCCCCTTGGCGGCCATCGGTGCCAGCAGGTCGATGTCGCGCACGACCAGCGCCGACTTGGTGATGATGCCGATCGGGTGGTCGCAGCGCTCCAGCACTTCCAGGATGCCGCGCATGACGCGCCGCTCCCGCTCGATCGGCTGGTAGGGGTCGGTGCTGGTGCCGATGGCGATGGTGCGGGGCTTGTAGCTCGGGGCCGCGAGCTCGCGCTCCAGCTTCTCGCCCGCGCCCTCCTTGACGAAGAGCCTGGTCTCGAAGTCGAGCCCCGGCGACAGGCCGACGAAGGCGTGGGTCGGGCGGGCGAAGCAGTAGACGCAGCCGTGCTCACAGCCCCGGTAGGGGTTGATCGACCGGTCGAAGGAGATGTCGGGCGAGTCGTTCCGGGTGATGACGGTCCTGGGCCGCTCGGTGGTCACCACCGTGGCGAGCGCGGCGGGATCGGGCAGGGACGCCTCGTCGGCGGGCTCGGCCTCGCGGGTCTCGGCCTCGAAACGGCCGGTGGGGTTCGACAGGGCGCCCCGGCCGCGGCGGCGGTTCGCCAGCACGTCGTCGAGCGTCAGCGGCTCGGCCTTGCGGGGCGGCCGGGCCGAAGGCGCGGACCGCGCCGGAGCGGTCCTGCCCGGGAAGGGCGGGGGGGCCGGGGGCGTCCCGCCGACGTCGAAACCGGTCAACATGGGCGCTCTCCGGGCTCGGGCAGGGCCGGCGCGCCTGTGGATAACGCCGGCCGTGTCGGAACAGATAGCGGGCCCGCTCCGCCGAGCCGGGGTCGCCGGCC
>CAXTFP010000528.1:0-2796 GCA_964243135.1 uncultured Lichenihabitans sp. | reverse complement strand
TACATGGCGGGCGGCGGGCGCATCTCGCGCGTGCACGGGCCCTTCGTGTCGGACGGCGAGGTCGAGAACGTGGTGGCCCACCTCAAGGCCCAGGGCCATCCGGCCTACCTCGACGTGGTGGTGGCCGAGGAGGGCGCGGACGACGGCAAGCCCGAGCCGGTCGACGACAAGCCCGTCTTCGACAAGTCGGCGATGGGCGGGCCCGAGGACGATTCGGACCTCTACGACCAGGCCGTAAAGGTGGTGCTGCGCGACAAGAAGTGCTCCACCTCCTACATCCAGCGCCGCCTCGCGGTCGGCTACAACAAGGCCGCCTCGCTGGTCGAGCGCATGGAGAAGGAGGGCATCGTGGGCCAGGCCAACAACGCCGGGAAACGCGAGATCCTCGTCTACAGCCGCGACCTGCGCTTCACCGAGAGCCGCGAGGGCGAGGAGTAGGGTCCACGACGCTTCTCGGAGAAGGAGCGATGGACGGGTCCATCCTTCCTCTCCCGATGTCGGATCGACTATAGGTGATGGATCGACAGGGTCAGGCGTGCCGCTCCATCGGCGGCACACCTGGCCTCATCGGGTCGCGGCTTCGGCTTTCGCCCGCGTGGAGGTTCAACATCATGGGAGAACCCAGGCTCGAAGGTCGCCATCGCGACCGGGATGGCGAGATCCGCCGCCGGCACGGCAACACTCTCGTGCGAACGTTGAGGCGTCGCTACGGCATGGCCTTCGCGCCCGACGCTGCAGAGACCGCGAAGCTGGGCGACATCCTAGGGACGCTCGATCCGGCGTCGCTGGCCATGCTCATGGGGGACCGGGACGGTGCGGCGGTGAGCGACGGGGGCGAGTCGATCGGCACGGTGGAGCGTGTGATCAGGGTACCACGTCGCGGCTGGGCGGAGGATGCCAGGACGCTGGCGGCTGCCCACGACGATGTCCTGGTCTGGCCGGAGTTCGCGAACGACGGGGATCACGCCCTCGTATGGTGAAACGCGGCGAGGTTTGGCTCGCGATCCTCGATCCGACGGTCGGTACCGAGATCCAGAAGACGCGGCCCTGCCTGATCATCTCTCCGCCGGAGATCCATGACCACCTACGGCTCGTTATGGTAGCGCCGATGACGTCCGGAAGCAGAGCGGCGGCCTTTCGCGTGCCGGTGACATTTCGCGGCGTGACGGGTTTGATCTTGCCGGAGCAGTCGCGCGCCTTGGACAAGCAACGGCTGATCAAGCGTCTCGGGACCGTGTCGGTCGCCGTTCTTGGACAGACTCTGGCGACCCTGCGCGAGTTCTATGACGAGTGAGGCTGGCCGCGACAATCGCCGTCATACCCCCGTCGCCCGCACCCGCTCTTGCGCTGGCGCGACCGCCCGGCCCTGCGCCGCGACCCGGAACCCCGCCCATCCCAGGGGCAGGAAGCTTCCCCCGTAGACCAGCGCCGACAGGGCCGTGATCCAGAAGCTCACCGGCCAATCCGTGAACCAGGCCATGGTCACGCCGCTCCAGGCCTCCCCCAGCGCCAGCGCGGCCGAGAGCGCGACGCCGATGCCGAAGCGCGGCGAAAGGTTGCGGGCCGCCGCCGCGGGCCCGATCATCAGCGTGAAGACCAGCAGCACACCCACGATCTGCGACGATTCCGATACCGCAACCGCCAACACACCCCGGAACACCAAGGACACGAGACGCACCGGCACGCCCCGCGCCTCGCCGAGCTCCGGCTGCAGGCTGGCGAAGAGCAGCGGCCGGGACACGGCGGCCAGCACCGCGAGGCTGAGGGCCGACAGGCCGGTCAGCGACCACAGCGCCGTCCGGTCGACGCCCAGCACGTTGCCGAAGAGCAGCGCCGTCGCCTGGGTCGCGAAGGCCGTGTAGAAGTGGAGGAACAGCAGGCCGAAGCCGAGCGCCAGCGACAGCGTCATGCCGATGGCGACGTCGCGCGCGCTGAGCTTCTCGCCAAGCGCCCCCATGGCGAGCCCCGCCAGCAGGGTGAAGCCGACGAGCCCCCAGAGCGGCGCCACGCCGACCAGGATGGCGCCCGTGGCGCCCGTGAAGCCGACGTGGGCGAGCGCGTGGCCCGCGAAGGTCTGGTTGCGGAGCACCAGGAAGTAGCCGACCAGCCCTGACAGCACCGCCACGATGCCGCTCGCCAGGAAGGCGTTGCGCATGAAGTCATAGGCCAGCATCGTGGTGCGCCCCGTCGGCGTGATGGTGGGCACGGTCGCCGTGCTCGTGGCGGTGGGCGTCGGCCTCCGCTTCGACGTCGCCCGCCATGACGAAGATGCGCCGGCCGATGCGCAGCACCTCGATCGGCGAGCCGTAGAGCCGCGACAGCACCGGACCGGTGATCACCTCGTCGACCGTGCCGAGCACGGCGCGGCCGCTGCCGACGTAGAGCACGCGGTCGATGGCGTTGAGCAGGGGGTTCAGCTCGTGGGCGGAGAACAGCACCGCGACGCCGATCTCCCGCTGCAGCCGCGACACCAGTTCCACCACGCCGCGCTGGTGCGTCGGGTCGAGGCTGATCAGCGGCTCGTCGAGCAGCAGCAGCGCGGGGCGGCCGAGCAGCGCCTGGCTGAGCAGCAGGCGCTGGCGCTCGCCGCCCGAGAGTTCGGACAGGGGCCGCCGGGCCAGAGCGGTGCCGCCCACGACGTCGCGCGCCCAGGCGACCTCGTCCCGCGCGGCCCGATCGAGCCGCGGCAGCCCCCAGCGGTGGCCGCCCGCGGCCCCCGCCACGAAGTCCCAGCCGGTCCAGCGCAGGTCGCCGGCGTTGCGCACTTGGGGCATGTAGCCGACCGTGCGGCTGCCC
>CAXTFP010000527.1:0-2809 GCA_964243135.1 uncultured Lichenihabitans sp. | reverse complement strand
CCGATCTGCCGCCGCAGCCAGGCCGGGTCGACCTGGGCGATGTCGATGCCGTCGACGAGGATCTGGCCGCGCTCGGGCGTGTAGAGGCGCTGCACGAGCTTGGTCAGCGTCGACTTGCCCGAGCCCGACGGCCCGACGATGCCGATCACCTGGCCGGCCGGGATCTGGATGTTGATGTCGCGCAGGATCTCGCGCCCGCCCGGCTCGTAGCGGAACGTCATGCCGCGGATCTGCACCTCGCCCTTGGCGGGCGGCAGGTGGGCCTGGGCCATGGAGGTGGATTCGGGCGGGTTGTTCATGATGTCGCCCAGCCGGTCGACCGAGATCTGCACCTGCTGGAAGTCCTGCCAAAGCTGCGACACCCTCAGGATGGGCCCCGTCACCTGGCCGAAGATCATGTTGAAGGCGATGAGCCCGCCGACCGTGAGGTCGCCCTGGATCACTGCCTGGGCGCCGAAGAACAGCACGGCGGCGGTCGACAGCTTGCTGACGTACTGGAAGGCGTTCTGGCCGACGTTGGCGATCGACACGGCGTCGAACGACGAGCCCACGTAGGCCGCGAGGCGCTCCTCCCATTCAGACCGGAGCACGGGCTCGATCGCCATGGCCTTGACGGTCTGGATGCCCACGACCGACTCGACGAGGAACTGCGTCGACAGGGCGTTCTTGTTGAACTTGTCCTTCATGCGCTCGCGCAGGAGTGGGCGCATCACGTAGCCGATGAGAATATAGATGGGGAGCGACAGCAGCGCGACGGCCGACAGGAACGGCGAATAAGCCACCATCACGGCGATCAGCACCACCGAGAAGACGACGTCGAGGCCGGTCAGCAGGGCCTGGCCGGTGAGGAAGTTGCGGACCTGCTCGATCTCGCGCATGCGCGCCACGGTCTGGCCGGTGGCGCGCGCCTCGAAATAGGCGAGCGGCAGGCGCACCATGTGGTCGAACAGCTTGGCGCCGAGTTCGACGTCGATGCGGCTCGTCGTGTGGGTGAGCATGTAGGTGCGCAGCCACGTCAGCAGCGCCTGGAACAGGCCCACGAGGCACATGCCCAGGATGACCATGTAGAGGGTCGACATGCCCTTGTGGACCAGCACCTTGTCGATGACGATCTGGAACAGCAGCGGCGTCGCCAGCGTGCAGAGCTGGATGAAGAGCGACGCCGTGATCACGCTGGCGAGCGGCCGGCGGTAGCGCCACAGGAAGGGCAGGAACCAGGCGAGCGAGAAGTGGCCGGCCTCGGGCTTCAGCGCGGCCCGGCGCGTGAACAGCAGGACCGTGCCGCTCCACTCGGCGGCGAGTTCCTCCTCGGACAGGTTGCGCACGTCGCGCGTGACGGCGTTGACGAGGCGCATCTTGCCGTCGTCATGGCGACGCCCGTAGATCAGGAACTGCCCGTCCTTCGTCTCGATCAGGGCCGGCAGCGGGGCCGCGGCCAGCGCCTTGACGGACTGCTTGACGAGCCGGCGGGCCTTGAGCTTGACGAGCTTGCTGGCCCTGACGATGTCGAGCGCGTCGCAGGCGCGCTCGCCGATGCCGAGCTCGTGGCGGATCTGGGCGACGTCGCAGCTCAGCCGGTGGAAGTTGGCGATCAGCGCCAGGGCCGGGAGGCCCGTGTCGACCCGGGGAGCCGGAGGGACCGGAGCGGCCTGGACCTTGGATGGCTCCGCCACGGTGCTCAGCGACATTCAACGTGTCCAGGTGAGAGGGAGGCCGGCGCGATCTGCCCTATACATCCGCCCGCGCCCCCGTGCCACACCAAGCTCGTGGAGCGGGGCGGGATGCGCCGCGCCGAGGGCGAGCTCTTGTCCCGAGACCGTGGATGGCGTTCGATTGTGGCCATATCGGGGACCCGGCCGGCCCCGGACAGGGCGGCGACGGGCCGTGCGGCGGGCGCTCACAGGTCGTAGCGGCTGAGGAGCGTGATCGGTACGGCCCAAAAGTTGAACAGGCCGACGGCCGCGCAGACCGCGACCTCGGCCCCATCGCCCATCCACCGTGGCCCGCCGGCCACAGCGCGCGCGGCGCGACGGCCGAGCGTCGGCAGGGCCGGGATGAGGCACAGGGCCGGGACGACGAAGTAGCGTCCCTGCAGCCCCTCGACGGTCGAGCCGCCGACCGGAGTCCAGGCGACGTAGAACGAGGCGAACACGCTCGCGCAGGCCGCGACCGCGGCGACCGTCGCGGCCAGCTTGGCCCGCGCCGGCAGGCCCCTTCGGGGGGACGCGACGTCCAGGGCGACGGCCGCCGCGAGGGCGAGGGCGATCCAGCCGTAGTAGAAGGCGGGCCGCATCCCGCTCCACCAGCCGAGCACGCTGCACATCTCGCGCAGCAACTCGCCGTGATGGTCCGCGAGGGTCGTCCGGAAGGCCGAGGCGGCGCTCAGGGGCGAGCCCAGCATGAACCCCACCTGCCGGCCGGGGTCGACCCCGTCCTCGGCCCTGAACGGCACCTTGGCGACGCCCGCGCAGGCGAGGCCGAGCCCGATGGGCAGCAGGGCGAGGGCCGAGGCCAGGACCGCCCCGCCCCTCGGCCGGACGCCGTCACCGCGGGAGGAGGTCGGCAGGGCCAGGAGGGCGAGGAGCGGCAGCAGGGGGAGGCGCGCGCCGACGACGGCGCCGAGCGCCAGCGCCGCCGCGGCGCGCGCCCAAAGGGGGACGGGCTCGTCCCGCGCGACCGAGCGCGACCAGAGCGCGACCGCCAGCGCCCCGGCGGCGATCGACGGGCGGTCCTGCGACACGGACGCGCAGGCGCGGGGCACCAGCGGCAGGGATAGGACCACGAAGAGCACGGCCCGCCCCCGCCCGCA
>CAXTFP010000526.1:0-2836 GCA_964243135.1 uncultured Lichenihabitans sp. | reverse complement strand
CGTTCGAGGTCGCGTAGGAGATGCGGAAGTTCGGGCCCGTGCCGAAGGCCGAGCCCTGCACGGCCGCGACGCCCTCCGCCTCCAGCAACTCCGTGACGAAGTCCTCGTCGGTCTCGATGACCTTGCCGGAGGGCGCCGTGCGGCCGATGAGCTCGGCGCAGGACGGGTAGACGTAGAAGGCGCCCTCGGGCGAGGGGCACCGGAGCCCCCTCGCCTGGTTCAGCATGGACACCACGAGGTCGCGCCGGCCCTCGAACACGGCCCGGCTCTTCGGGATGAAGTCCTGCGGGCCGTCGAGCGCCTCGACCGAGGCCCATTGGGCGATCGAGCAGGCGCCGGACGTCTGCTGCCCCTGGAGCATGTCCATGGCCTTGATGAGCCGGTCGGGCCCGGCCGCATAGCCGATGCGCCAGCCGGTCATGGCGTAGCTCTTGGACACGCCGTTCATGGTCAGCGTGCGGTCCATCAGGCCGGGCTCGACTTGCGCCGGCGTGCAGAAGGTGAAGTCGCCGTAGACGAGGTGCTCGTAGATGTCGTCGGTCAGCACCCACACGTCGGGGTGGCGCAGGATGACGTCCGTCAGCGCCTTCATCTCGTCGCGCGAATAGGCCGCGCCGGAGGGGTTCGAGGGCGAGTTCAGCAGCACCCACTTGGTCCGGGGCGTGATGGCGCGATCGAGGTCCTCGGGCTGGAGCTTGAAGTTCCGCTCGAGCGTGGTGTCGACGATCACCGGCGTGCCGCCGGCGATCAGCACCATGTCGGGGTAGCTGACCCAGAACGGCGCCGGGATCACGACCTCGTCGCCCGGGTTGCAGGTGGCCAGGAAGGCGTTGAACAGGATCTGCTTGCCGCCCGTGCCGACGATGGTCTGGGTCGGCCGGTAGTCGAGGCCGTTCTCGCGCTTGAACTTGCGGGCGATGGCTTCGCGCAGCTGCACGATGCCGGGCACGGGCGTGTACTTCGTCTCGCCCCGCCGGATCGCCGCGATGGCGGCCTCCTTGACGTTGTCGGGCGTGTCGAAGTCGGGCTCGCCGACCGACAGGCTGATGACGTCGCGCCCCTGGGCCTTCAGGTCGCGGGCCTTCTGCGTCACCGCGATGGTGGCCGAGGGTTTGACGCGCGCCAGCGTGTCGGAGATGAAGGCCATGGGAACGCTCCGCTTCTTTTTAAGGCGGCGAACCATAGATTTGGGAGCCGGTGGCCGCAACGCTTAAAGCCGCCCCGGCCGGAGGCCCCGCCCGCCATGGATCCCAGCCCCACACTCCCGCCGCGGCGCGGCGCCTTCGGCAGAAGCTTGGCCCTGGTGGGCGCGGGGGCGCTGCTCGCCGCGGTGCTGGGCGGTGCTCTCATCGTCGCCGACCTCCGCTTCGACGGCGGACGCCTAGTCCACGCCGCGATGGGGGGCGGCGCCCTGGCCGAGGCCTGCCGGGCGCCGCTGGTCAGCCGGCTGGCCGAGCACGGCTTCGAGCCCGACGAGGTGGAGTTCGGCCCGGAGCCGACGATCGGGACGCCGTGGGGCGGCCGGCGGAGCTTCGGGGACAGCTTCACGTTCCGGGACGGCGCCGGACAGGTCAGGGTCGACGGCGTCGTGGCCTGCGTGGTGTCGGGCGGGGGCGTGACGGTGGAGTTCAGGGTGGGTTCGGTCCCCCACCGGAATGCGTGAAGTGGAAGCTCGAAAAAGGAAAAGGGCGCATCACGGTGGTGATGCGCCCTTCAGACGTCGGTCCCGGCGATCGTCGCCGGCCCGTCGGTCGCCCTCGCGACCCCGACCATCCTCACAGCCGCCTCACATCATCGCCGCGGCGCCGATCATCAACCACGCCGTGAAGGCACCGGCGGCGATCCACATCGACTTGTCCATGTCCGTCTCCATCCGTTGACGAAGCCTTAACGCCACATCTTCGGGAAAAGTTCGCGGACCCGCGAAAAGGACATTGACGGCCGGACTTCATTATGAACTCGGCGCTGCCGGAGCGGAACAAATCGGCGGGATCGCGAGGGCCGTCGCGGTCGGGGGAGTGCGTGCCGGGCTCCGCCCTGCTATCGGCGGGAGGCCCCTTGGACATCCAGAAGAGAGCGATGACCCGATCCGACTCAGGGGCCGGCGGCGGCGTGGGCTGGTTCGTGCTCAACCTCGACCGCTCGCCCGAACGCCTCGCCGCCATCGCCCGGACCCTCGGCGCCCTCGGGATCAGCCCCGTCCGCGTGCCGGCGGTCGACGGCCGGAGCCTGTCCCTGCCGCTCCCGGGCATCGACCCGGCCCTCTACCTCGCGACCCACGGCCGCGAACTGCTGGTGGGAGAGGTGGGCTGCTACCTCAGCCACCTGCGCGCCCTGCGCCTGTTCCTCGACTCCGGCTTCGCGCAGGCCATGGTGCTGGAGGACGACGCCGACGTGACGCCGCGGGCCCCCGCCCTGGTGGACGCCCTCACGGCGCCGAGGGCGCCCGACGATTGGGACATTGTCAAGTTCGAAGCCCACCACCGCAGGCTCGGCCTGCCCCTGCGGCGGCTGTCGCCGGGCGGGAGCCTCTGCGCCCTGCCCCACCGCTCGGCCGGATCGGCCGCCTACCTCGTCAATCGGGCGGCCGCGGCGGCGCTGCTCGACCGGCTGTTGCCGATGCGGATGCCCTACGACATCGCCTTCGACCGCGGCTGGGACCTCGGCCTGCGGGTGCGCGGCCTGCTGCCCTACCCCGTCACGACCTGCCCCTCCCCGCCCACCATCGTCCGTGACGACCGGCCCGAGGAGCGGAAGCGCTCGCCGCTGCGGTGGCGAGCTGGCAAGCGGGCGCTGCGCCTGCTAAGCGCCCTCCACAGCCGCGCGGCCCCGGCCC
>CAXTFP010000525.1:0-2839 GCA_964243135.1 uncultured Lichenihabitans sp. | reverse complement strand
CGCCATGGACGAGGCTGTGGCCCGCGCCATGGCACAGATCGCGAGGGGAGAGTTTGCCACCCAGGCGGACGTCGACGCCGTCTATGATCGGTGTCTCCAGATGTGACTCTGGCCCGAGATAGATTCCAAAGGGCGAGCCCTTTGGCGGGGTTTGGGGCGGAGCCCCATCGGCATTGAGATTGAAGCTAAAGCTCTGATTTTTACGACATTCCTCATCCTGCGCAGGCCCGAAGGGTCGTGTCGAAGGACGAGGGATAGAAAAGGTTTTCAGCCTATGATTTTATCTTAGGAAAAGCGTCCTCACTTCTGATGTCTCTTGATCAGGGTTCTGCCCTGAAACCCGCAAAAGGCCGAGGGCCTTTTGAAACCAGGACTGACGCAATCTCGCGTTCGCGGAAGAAACATCGAAATCTATACTGCTATAAACCCTTCACGCGTCTCTGCCCTTTCCACCGATCCCGGGCCTCCACCACCTCGCCCCCGTGCTGGCGATGTAGTTCCGCCTCGCATCGGGTCCGGCTTTGCCGCCTCGGCCCGAGCGCGTTATCCTGGTGACATGAAGACGACGCGCCATCACCCTGACGATCCCGCCATCGCACGCCACGCGGCGCCCCGCGGGGGCGAGCTCGATATCGAAGATCGGCCGTGTGAACCTGTCGATCCCGCCCATATGGCAGCGCTGCACGAAGGCCTCGATGCCGAGCGGCGCGGCGACATCGCCACGGACGAGGAGGTTCGGGCGGCCTTCGCCCGATACCGGAGCTGAGAATCGAGTTTACACGCTCCGCCCTGCTCAGGACGAGGGAAGAATAAGGAGTTCCAGCTTACGATCTTATCTTAAAAAGAGCACTATCAATTTCTGATCTCTCCTGATCAGGGCTCTGCCCTGAAACCCGCAAAAGGCCGAGGGCCTTTTGAAACCAGAACTGACGCAATCTTGTGAGCGCAGAGGCAGAAACGAGATCTATATATTCTCAGATCTCTGCGCCATCCTCTCCCTCCAGCGGCCCCCCGGCCTCCACCACCTCGACCCCGTGCTGGCGGCACAGCTCCGCTAGCGCTGCCGAGGGCAGCCGGTCCGTCACCAGGATGTCCACGTCGTCGAGATGCGCGACCCGCACCGGGGCCGAGCGGGCGAACTTGCTCGAATCCGCCACCAGCACCACGCGCCGCGCGTGCTCGATGATGGCCCGCGCCGCCTGCACCTCGCGGATGTCGAAGTCGAGCAGCGTGCCGTCCGCGTCGATGGCCGAGGTGCCGATCACCGCGAGGTCGACCCGGAACTGGGCGATCAGCGCCTCGGCCTGCGCGCCCACGATGCCCCCGTCACTGCGGCGCACGCTGCCGCCCGTCACCACGACCTCGATGCTCGCGTGGCGGTACAGCTCCGCCGCGACCTGGAGGTTGTTGGTGATGACCAGAAGGCCGGAGTGCCCGTTCAGCGCCCGCGCCACCTCCTCGGTCGTGGTGCCGATGGTGAGGAACACGGAAGAATGGTCCGGCACGAGCCGCGCCGCCGCCTCGCCGATCAGCCGCTTGTGCGGCCCGGCGATGAGCTTGCGCGCCTCGTAGGCCAAGTTGACCACGCCCGATGCCACCATGGCGCCGCCGTGCACCCGCACCACCATCTGCGCGTCGCTGAGGTCGTTGAGGTCGCGCCGGATGGTCTGGGGCGTCACGGCGAAATGGGCCGCCAGGTCCTCCACCGTGACGCGCCCCTTCTCGCGCAGCCAGTCGACGATCTCGACCTGGCGCCGCGACGGCGCCTTGGGGCCCGCGACGCTCATGGCTGGCCGGCCTTCGACACCCCGGGCCTCACAGGCTGAAGTTGAACGCGACCGAGATGCGCGTGCCCGTGCCCCGGTAGGGCCGCACCTGGTGCATCAGCCAGGACGGGAACAGGAACAGCAGCCCCGGCTTCGGCCGGATGATCTCGGCGCCGCCGACCGAGGCTCCGTCGCCGGTGAACTTCAGCGCCGGGGCATACATGCCGGGGCCGGGGCCGCGGGGGTCGAGCATCTCGAACTCGCCGCCGAGCGAGGGGTCGGCCGCGCAGCCGCCGTCCTCGACGTAATAGGTGCCCGACCAGAAGGCCCCGGCGTGGTAGTGGGCCACGTTGGCGTGGCCGGCCGTGTTGACGTTGGCCCAGGCCCGCACGGTCCAGGCGGGCCGGATCGGCTGGCCCTGGCGGTCGGCCGTGAGCTGCGCGGCCATCCCCTTGGCGAGGTCGATGACCTCGCCCGCCGCGGGGCCGCCCCAGTCCAGGATGTCGCGGTCCGAGTGCCAGCCGCCGGCGTTCGACGCCTGGACGGACGGGTGCGCGTCGCGGCGCGCCAGGATCGCGCCCTTCAGCGCCGCGTTGATCCGCTCCGCGTCCGGCACGTCGAGCGCCGCGACCGGCGTGGCGAACAGGCCCCGGACCGCCAGGTTGAGCCGCACCGCCATCGATCCCTCCCGGCGCCCCGCGCGGGCGCTTCCCGTGCCGGCGAGCAGCTTAGCGCAACGCGGCGCCCCGCGACACCGCGGGCGGCGTTTTCGCTTGTGGGTTCGTTGTGATCGCTTGAAGCGCTCCGGCTTTCGTTTATCCTGCCGGGCCGAGACGGACAAAGCCGCCCCGGGGAGGACAGCCTTGGACACCACCTACCATCTCGCCGTGATCGGCGGGGGCGTGAACGGCTGCGGCATCGCGCGGGACGCGGCGGGCCGGGGCCTCAAGGTGATCCTGTGCGAGCAGGACGACCTCGCGAGCGGCACCTCCTCGGCCGCCACCAAGCTGATCCACGGCGGCCTGCGCTACCTCGAATACCGCGAGTTCCGGCTCGTGCGCGAGGCCCTGATG